>QWOR01000005.1 GCA_003669575.1 Planctomycetota bacterium
CGCCAGTCTCTTCGGTGAAAAGCAGGTAGCCGATGTCGATCAAACAGCCCACCACGATCACTGGCCAACTGCCGGTGTCGACTGAATCGGATGCACCCCGCACGGCAATCCATACCGTTCGATCGGTGTCGGATGATTTGAATTCTCGATCAGCTCGCTTTCAGGCGGAACTCGACTCGATCGCGCGGCGGCCCGTCTCGGCTCCCGAGTGTCGCGAGGCACTGCTCGATACACTGGTTCGGTATCGCTCGCTCGTCGCCGGTGTCTGGCACAGCGTGGAAGAGTCCAATGCCAAGGTCGATGCGAATCGACTGCAGGGGCCGGTTTTTGAACGCGACGAGATCCGCAAGTGGCTTTCTCTGCTCGCTGTTCGTGCGATTGCGGAGCAGCGAAATCTGGTCGTGCCGTCTCCTTCAGTGCGTAACATGCAGGCCATCTGCATTCCTTTGAATCTGGCGCCGCCACCTTCCGCGGATCGGCAACCAATTGGGAAAGAGCCTGGACCGCAAGGCCTGACGCTGACAATTCTGATTACTGACAGTCAGGCTCAGAATCTGGAGGCGGAGCTGCTCGCCGCTCAATGTGTCATTCGTAGTCGGGTCGTCTGGAACGCCCTCGCGGGCGAGCTTGCGGCCAATACACGGATGATCGGAACGAGTGCCGTTCTCGAACTGACGGGGCTCGTGACGACGGCCGAGGATCTCAACTCAGCAGCCCACACATTGACCAACACATTGCAGGGGCACATGAAATGTCGCCTTGTCTCGCTGGGTATGGTCGTTCCGAAGCGAACCGTGGTGACTCTGACATCGCTGTCGGGAGTGGCAGATACCGACACTCATTCTTCGCAGGTTCAGCTGCTGACTGCAGCTATGAACGAGGTGATCCTGCGAGGGAATATGACGACATATCCCGTCTTTGGGCATTTGTCGAATCACCTGTGTCTGGCTCATAAACGGTTGTCCGAGGTGTTCGGAGTCGAAGCGGTCGTTTCGATTCCGCTGCGTGATGAGGACGAGCAGATCGTTGGCGTATTGTTGTGCGGAGGCACAGCTCGTCAGCTGTTGAATGATTCGTCGACCCAGTTCCTGACAGCCTGTTCGATCCCGGTGGGTCAGTCTCTGACAGTGGCCCGTCGCGTCGATGGAGGCTGGCTCAAGCGGGCTGATCGGAAGTTCTCGGGATTTCTCAAGACGTATGAGGGCGTACTCGTACTCGCGGTGTTGACGCTGTTGATCGCCACCTGCTTCTTGCCGTGGACGTATTACATTCGCTGCCGCTGCCGAATTGAGCCGGTCGTACGGCAGTTCAGTCTGTCTCCCTACGATGGATCTCTGGAAGAGACCTTTGTGGAGCCCGGTGACATTGTGAAGCAGGGGGACCTGCTCGCCCGGATGAACGGTCGCGAACTGAACTGGGAACTGGCCGGAATTACAGCCGAGACCGAACGGGCCAGCAAGGAGCGGGACACTAATATGGCCCAGCTGAAGGCAGTTGACTCACTGATGTCAGCACTCGAAGTCGAGAAACTGGCAGCACGAGAGCAGTTGCTCAAGCACCGCCAAAGTGAGCTGGAGATCAAGAGTCCCGTCGATGGTGTCGTGCTGGCCGGGAGTCTGGATCAGCGCCAGAACTATCCAGTCAAAGCGGGCGAGAAGCTCTACGAGATCGCTCCCCTCAACCCGCTGCGTATTGACCTCGCAATCCCTTCAGCCGAATTGCCACACATTCGCGAAGGAATGACCGTGGAAGTTCGCGTGGATGGCGACCTGGCAGTTCCGCTGACCGGCATCATCGAACGCATCCGTCCGCAGTCAGAGATCCGCGACCAGCTCAACGTCTTCATTGCGGAAGTCCAGATTGAAAACCCGGATAACCGCCTGCGGCCGGGGATGGAAGGATCGGCCCGCATCTCCAGCGACCATCACACACTCGGCTGGAACTTCGGGCATCGCCTGTGGGAACGCATCGTGACAAAGTTGTGGCTATAGATTCCGGATACTGACTCTCGCACTGCAAGGAAGTTTGAGTCTCGATGACCTCCCCGATCGAATCACTGGTGACTCCCAAGCTGGCGTATGACACATACGAGCTGGCAACGATCACATTGCATTTGCGGGAAGACCTCAATATCTACATTCGAGAGTACGGTGGTCGCCCGACGTGCATCATCGAAGATCAGCTGTCATCTCGCTTCTATCGGGTTGGATTGGCCGAATACACATTTCTTTCACTTCTGGATGGTCACACGACCTTCGCGGGTGCACTGGGGAAGTGTGCGGCGATCCTGAAGGCCGATGCCATTTCGGAGGAGCGGGCCACGAGTCTATGCCAGTGGTTGGTGCAAGCGGGACTGGCAACGACGGTGCACTCACGGAGCGCTGATCGGTCTTCGGAAGCGTCCAGGAAAGCCAGGAAGGCTCGACGGTCAGGGCTGCTGTCGCTGATCTCCCAACGTATCCCGTTGTTCTGCCCTCAATCAATCGTCGAGGCGTTCAATCGTGAGCTGGGATGGATCTTCAGCGGACCGATGATCCTGCTGTGGATGATTCTCGTCGGGACGGGAGCCAGTACTGTCTTTGTAGAGTGGGATCGTCTTTGCTCTGCCACGAGCGGGGTGGTCAGCCGGAATAACTGGCTCTGGCTGGCGGGAACCTGGCTCATTCTGCGAGTGATTCACGAGTCCGGCCACGCCTTGATGTGTGCCCGCTTTGGGGGCTACGTTCGCGAGACGGGGATCAACCTGATGATGTTGATCCCCTTACCCTACATCGACGTGACATCGAGTTGGCGGTTTGCCTCCAAGTGGCAGCGGATTCTCGTCTCATCCGCGGGAATGCTCGCGGAGCTGGTACTGGCCTCCATCGCAGCGATCGTGTGGAGTAAGACGCAGCCGGGGATGCTGAACCAGACAGCACTCAATGTCATGTTGAGTGCCGGGTTTACCACGCTTGTGTTCAACGCCAATCCGCTGATGCGGTTCGACGGTTATTACATCCTGTCCGATATCCTCGAACAGCCCAACCTGGCAGCCCACGGCCAGCAGGAACTGAGGCACTTTGGCCGTTACTGGGGCCTGGGCCTCAACAGTGTTCCCCCTAGCTACCCCGAGGGGCATCGCTGGATTTCGATCTGCTATGGGATCGCGGCATTTATCTGGCGCATCGTGTTGAATATCGGGATTGTGGTGACGGCAGAGTCGATGTTGTTTGGAGCCGGGGCAGGTCTCGCGGTCGGCATGATCTTTCAGATGATCCTGCGACCGGCGTTTAATCTGTTCCGATTTGTGTTGTTTGGCTCAGAGCGGGAACATCCTTCGCGTGTGCGTTTTGCCTCAGTCTTCATCGGGACCAGTTACATGCTGTGGGCTGCGGTCACTCTGCTCCCCTGGTTTAGCAGTGAACAGGTCGCTGGCGTCGTCGATTACTCGCCCAAGACTGAGGTTCGGACACGTGTTTCCGGCTTCGTCGATCACTATGAGGTGCGACATGGCGACCACGTCCATGCAGGGCAGGTAATTGCCCGACTGGTGAATAAGGATCTGTTACTCAATGTGCGGGACTTGAGAACAGCTGTGGCCTTGTCTGAGCATCGAGCAGCGACCTATCTCACCCAGCAGAAAATTGCCGCATGTCAGGTGGAAGAGGAGAACCTGACCTCACTTCGAACACGATTGCGCGAACTGGAAGAGCAGGTGGAGGGCCTGACTCTGACGTGTGAACACGACGGAATCATTCTGATGGAGAGCAAGGATCACATCCGGAATGATTATCTGATGATGGGGCAGTTCGTCGCGACCATCGGGCAGACCGAGAACCTGGAGGTCGTGGCCACCGTTGATCAGGATACGCACCGCTCGTTATCGCCCGAGGAGCATCCCACCGTGCGAATGCACATCGATGGACGGGGAGACGAATGGATCGGCACAAGAATGGACCGCATCGATCCTCAGGCAACACGCGAGATTCCTCACCCGGCGCTTGGCGCTCATGCTGGCGGTGACCTGGATGTCAGGGTCAAAGCTGCTACAGAGAGCCACGCACAACCTTCGCAACCTTATGAATTCGTTCAGCCCCGCTTCCTGGTTCATGTTCGCTTGCCGAAAGAACTGCAAGCTCAGTTGCTACCCGGGCAGCCCGTGAAACTCGCTTTGGCGACCCGGGAAGAATCGTTGGGAGGTCACATTCGCCGGTCACTCGAAAAGTGGTGGAACAACCGCTCCGATCAACGCTATTTGGACTGGTATCGAGATGTTGCGTCGGTCAAACGCTAATCAGTGAATTGAAATCACGCACCAACCAATTGGTTCTGTTCACTGTCAAACTTGAGATGTTATTTTCGTTGTATGCCATCTTGCAATTGTCGGAGTATTGAACATACCGATTGCAACGATTGTGGGTCTCTTGCGGTTTTGGTGAGAACTCGCACAATCCTCGCGGAAATCTGTGTCAAAATCGCACTGGAATTCGCGCAAAAATGCGTTTCTTGATATGCCATCTTTGCCGGATCGGCATAGTCCACGAACGCTGTGTGACCAAATCATTTTCCCCACGTGGAACGTTTTACTTCATCGGTCAGCTCAACGGTGAATTATCTAAGTGTCAGATTGCACAACAGTATAAGCACTTGCTGATTCTCGAGCTGTCATATGAGCCAGATTCGTCACAACTCCTCCCAGTTGCAAATCCAGAATACGCTGCACGAACAGCTGGAAGATCGACTGCTGTTTGACGCTGTCCCTGAACAGCCAGTCGCTGCCTCGGATGGGGGCGGCGACGGGGGCGGCGATGTCATGGCTCCCCCGAGCGATGACCCCGGAGTCGATAAGGTTGCGGTCAATCCCGCGACCGACCTGACCCAGCAAGTCGAAGCCGCTGTCCAGAATGAGATTGTGTTTGTCGACAAGAGAGCGGAGGGGTACGAACCCCTGCTGGCCGAATTGGTCATCACTCACCAGGCCGACGTGATCTTCCTCAATCGCACGGAGAACGGTCTCGATCAGATGGCTTCGGTGCTGGAGGATCGTCAAGACCTTGATGCGATTCATGTGATTGCGCCCGTGGACGATGGGGGCATGACACTGGGGCAGGCCGTTCTCAACAGCGATACGGCACAAGGCGAGTACCTGGCTCAATTGCAGACGATTGCCGACTCTCTGTCAGAGGACGGCACGATCTCGCTCCACGCTGATGGTTTAGACCAGGATCAAGGACGCGGGCTATCCACTGCGGACGCCGTGGCGAATGTCACTGGTGTGTCGGTCATTCTGCCAACGACCTTGGATTCTGAGCCGGGTACCCCTGTGGTCGTACCCACGAGTGACGAGATCATCACTCAAGTCGAACAGAACATGCCAGCGGTGCGCGACACGCAACGCCGAGAGATCGTGTTCATTTCCACCGATGTCTATGACTACGAGTATCTTTCGACGGAACTCGATTCGTCGATGCAGGTGGTGTTGATTGATAACCAGTCGGACGGACTGGCCCAGATCGCCGCGGCCCTCAAGGGGGAGACGGGGGTCGACGCAATTCACATCCTCAGCCACGGTAGCTCAGGTCAGATCACCCTGGGGTCAGGGACGATCACTCTTGATAACCTTGTAAATGACCATGCGGAGGAACTCGCAGTCATTCAGGCTGCCTTGAATCCTGATGCTGACATTCTGATTTATGGTTGCGATGTGGGTGCCGGCGAATTAGGTCAGCAGTTCACCGAAGCTCTGGCTGAGGCGACAAACGCCGATGTGGCCACTTCGACGAACCTGACAGGTACCACGTCTTTGGGAGGCGACTGGGATCTGGAAGATACCGCGGGTGCGATCGACAGCCAGTCGCTCTCTTTTGAGGGCTGGTCAGGGCTGATGAGCCCGTTTACGCCGACGAATGTGACGGGAAATTCCGCAGCAGCTGGGTCAACGCTGGCCACGAACATTACCGGGGCGGGTATCACAGTCAACAGCGCGAACTATACGGGTGACAACAGCCAGGCCGGAACGTTTACCGGAGCCACAGGCTATACCAAGGAATGGCTTGGCTACGGCTCCGGCGTCCTGCTGACCACTGGTTCAACCAACCAGGTCGCAGGATCTAACACGTCAGAGGGCAACACCGTCGATGCTCCCGGGGGATACACCGATGCAGACCTGGCGGCATTGGGGGGGGGAGCATCTTACGACGCTTCCACACTCACATTGGTGTTTGTGCCGACCACGGATAAGGTCACGATTCAGTTCACGTTCGGCTCCGATGAGTACAACGAATACGTTTACAGTCAGTACAACGACTCCATGGGAATCTGGGTCAATGGCAACCAGATGGCCATCCTTCCCAGTGGTGACACGATATCGATCAATACCGTGAATCAGGCGGGCACGTACAACCCCTCGAATGGAAGCCAGACAAAAGACCCATTTCCGAATAACGGAGTATACGATTCTGCCTCGCCGTCACTTTACCACAGTAACTCCGCCTCGTCGGGCACGTATAACACGGGTATGGACGGATTCACGGTGACGATGTCGATCATCGCAGATGTCACTCCGGGTGTTCAGAACACAATAAAGCTTGGTGTCTCAGACATCGGTGATGCGTCCTATGACTCCTGGATGTTCGTGAGAGCCAACAGCTTTCAGGGGGACACCATTGCGACGACTGATAACGTCACAACGAATATCAATACGCCTGTCACCATCGATGCGCTGGCCAACGATTACGATAATCAGGGCGATGCGATCTCGATCACGCACATCGCTGACCAGCCAGTGACAAAGGGCGGACCTTCCGTCACTCTGGGAAGCGGGGCCACTGTCAAGTTGACGTCAGATGGCAAGCTGTTGTACACGCCAGCGACCGGCAGTAACGCAAACGACATTTTCACATACACCATTACCGACTCGACCGGTACAACTGCCGTGGGGTTTGTGAACGTTAATATCCCTGGTCCTCCAGTCGTCGACCTGAACGACAGCGGAACGACTCCGTCCCGGGATTATTCGTCGACCGTCGACGTCGTGGGCACTCCAGTGGCGCTCACCACTTCGACCGCTAGTGTGGCTGATCCCAATGACTCGACATTCCCCTCGTTGACCTTGAAGACTTCGGGATTCGTCGACGGCACGAGTGAGATCATCACCATTGCTGGAGCCGATTTTGCACATGGCGTGGCTCAGACAACCACGGTTTCGCAGAGCGGGTACAGCTTCCGGGTCGTCTACGACGGTGCTGATACCTTTACGATCACCCGTGCCCTGTCTGGCGGAGAAATGCCTGCAGCTGCGTTGAGTTCGTTGATGCAGGGAATGCGCTATCGCAACACGACAGCCGATGCGACGGATGGGGGTCGCAACATCAGCTTTACGGTGAGTGACGGAGTATCGGACAGCAACACTGCTGTCTCGACAGTCACGGTGAACTATCATGCCAATCCTGTTGTCGACTTGAATTCCGGTGCGACAACTTCGACTTCGACCAGTACCTCGACCTCGGACCTAGTCGTTGCTGCAGGCGGAAACGTGGCGACAACCGGAGGCTTTGGGACAAGTGCGCAATCCTCTCCGGCTTCACCATGGGTGGAGGGGGCCGGATCATCGGCGGGGGCAATTGTCGCAAATTCAAGCGACGGTCGATGGGATTGGACCACCAGTCCCGGCAGTACGGCAACACTCTCGATTCCACTGGTTGTGCCTCCAGATACCACAACCACGACAAGTACTGAAACGTCTACCACGACGGTAACGACTCATGACGAAGTTTCGAAGATTTCGTTCGGTCTCGCCTGGCAACAGCAGGATAACAGTCAGGCCAGTTCCTTATCGGTGTCGTACGGAGGTGTGACATACGCAAAGTTCACGACGACCCAGTCGAGCGGTGCCGGCACCTGGCAGTATTTCGGGGGAGCGACTGGACCGTCCAGTACGAATGCGGTCTCGAATGAGGTGTCAGGCACGCTCTCGACGATTGACATCATCCTTCCTTCGGGGGTCACTGCGTCTGGACCACTGGTCTTTACCTATGAGAATGATTCAGGAACGGGAACTAACTACGACGATATCGCCATCGACAATGTGTCGGTGATTGCCACACGGACATCGACGACTACCGTTCTAACAGCGGATACCACGGACAACAACTGGGCTGCCACGTTCGTTGAGAATGGCTCGCCCGTGTCCATTTCTGATACCGATGGTTCGATCTTTGATGCGGATAGCACGAACATCCAGTCTGCCACGATTACGCTGACGAATCCTCAGGCGAGTGATCGGCTCCTTGTGAGTGGTTCATCGGACGGAAGTGGAACGCTTCCCAGTGGCATCTCATGGACCCGTTCCGACAACGTGGTCACGCTCTCCGGTTCATACACCAAGGCACAATACGCAGCTGCGATTCGGGCAATTCAGTTTGAAAACCGGAGTGAATCGCCTTCCACTGTGAATCGCGTGATTAACGTGGTGGTGTACGACGGATCGGTCTACTCCAATACAGCTGTTGCGACAATCTCCGTCAGCTCAGTGAACGATGCTCCGGTGGGTAACGCTGACTCGAGAACCACGTTAGAGAATGTGTCAGCGACGGGTAATGTGTTGACGAACGACACGGATGTGGATGGTGACACGTTGAGTGTGACACAGTTCGTGTGGAACGGTGTGACGACTGCCGCAGGGGGAACAGCCACGGTCAGCGGTGTGGGAACGCTGACGATCGGATCGAATGGAGCATACACGTTCACTCCAGCGTCGAACTACTTCGGTGCGGTGCCGAATGCGACGTACACGGTGAGTGATGGTTCTTTGAGTACGACGTCAACTCTGTCACTGTCAATTACTCCGGTGAACCATGCACCGCTCGGGACTGCGGATACGAAGACACTCCTCGAAGATGTGGCCGCGACGGGCAATGTGTTGACGAATGATACGGATGTGGATGGAGACACGCTGAGTGTGACGCAGTTCGTGTGGAACGGTGTGACGACTTCCGCCGGTGGGACAGCCACGGTGACGGGGGTGGGGACACTGACGATGAATGGCAGCGGGGCGTATACCTTTACGCCAGCTGCGAACTACAACGGCCCAGTTCCGACAGTGACATACACGGTGAGTGATGGTTCACTGAGCACGACATCAACGCTGTCCCTGGCCATTACCGCGGTGAATGATGCGCCGGTGGGTACTGCGGACACGGTGACGACGAACGAGGACACCGTCGCGACGGGTAACGTGTTGACGAACGATACGGATGTGGATGGAGACACGCTGAGTGTGACGCAGTTTGTGTGGGGCGGTGTGACGTGGAGTGCGGGTCAGAGTGCGACGATCAGTGGAGTCGGGACGCTGACGATCGGATCGAATGGGGCGTACACGTTTACACCGGCGTCGAACTACAACGGAGCCGTGCCCGGTGCGACGTACACACTGACCGACGGAACGGCCGTGTCGACATCAGCGTTGGCGATCTCGATCAGTCCAGTGAACGATGCTCCGCTAGGAGCAGCGGA
>QWOR01000263.1 GCA_003669575.1 Planctomycetota bacterium
AGCTGTCACAGCTGAGTCGATTTCGGCAGTGGAGATCAGCGGGCGGATCATAGTTTCGGCACCATGCTTGGGGATCAATTTGAGGCCAACTCGCGAGTATGAGTCGCAACCGATATCCCCTCGAAAACGGTAGCTCAGCTCAACCACCCGTCGCCGTAGTGATCGCCGCCAGGACTTCACCGTGCAGCAGGCCGTTGGTGACGACGACTCCGCGGTTCTTTTTGAGTTCGGTCCCTTGGGTGAAGTCGAGGGGCGCGCCGTGCATGTCGGTGACTCGACCACCGGCTTCTTCGACGATCAGGACACCGCCCGCGTGGTCCCAGATCTTTTCGCTGTAGGTCGCTTTGGTCGGCATCCGCAGGTAGAGGTCGGCATCGCCGCGGGCGACGACACCATACTTGGCCTGGCTATCGAGGCGGCTGGGAGTGGCGGTACTGCCGAGAATTTCACGGATCTTTCCGGTGACATCTTGCGCGTTGTGGCCCGATTCGACCGACTCACAGAACCGGGCGAGCGAGCCGCGAGCTGTGCCACTGACGCGGACAGACTGGGGAGCAGCGTTCTCGTCATCCAGCGACCACAACTTTGCTCCGAAACCACGGATGGCGGAGAACAGAGCCCCGGTGTTCTGGTCGTCGGCATCTGTGGCTGGCAGATTGGGACAGGCGAGGACACTGATCTCGATCTTGCCGTTGACGATCAGTGCGAGCGAGATCGCGTACTGCTCGCGCCGCAGGAACCCCTTGGTTCCATCGATCGGGTCGAGGGTCCAGAACCGCTCCACTCCGCCGGGGCTATTGCCGCGATCGATCCAGCTGCAGATGTCGGCGGGCTTCCCTTTGACGCCGGTCAGTTCCACCTCGCGATGCACCCGATCGAGCTGGCTGGTGTGTTCCGGAGTTCGCAGCTCCTGGGAATCCTCTTCTCCGACAATGGCGTCCTTGGGAAAAGTGTCGCCGATGATCTTGCAGACGATCGCCTGGCTGGCGAAGTCGGCCACCGTGACGGGAGATTGATCCTGTTTTGCGATCGTCTCGGGAGAGATGCTCTTCTGAACGGAACGGCAGGCCCGGCTGGCAATACGGACAGCTTTCAGAGCTGTTTCCAGTTCGAGGCGAAACAGGTCGGACATCAGGCGAGGCTCCCAGTTGCCCTGTTCCCAAGGACAGGACTTCGATTCAAACTCAACGAAAACAGCCCGAGACGAATACGCTCGGGCTGAGGAAGTTCAGCAACCGTCGGTGGAGAGATTACTCTCCCACAAGCGGGGTCTTCTTTTCCTTGATGCCAGGACACTGGGGAGCCATTTCGGCATTCAGAGCCTTGTAATCCGCCCATTGCTCGGGCAGGTTATCTTCGTGGAAGATGGCAGCGACCGGGCACTCGGGAACGCAGGCTTCGCAGTCGATGCACTCATCCGGATGGATGAAGAGGATCTGCTCAGCTTCGTAGAAGCATTCAACCGGGCAAACGACGACGCAATCGGTGTACTTACAGCCGAAGCAGGGTTCCGCAACAACGTGAGCCATGACGAGTTCCTTCAGGACGTACGGCAATACGCCAAACGACAATGCCACCTAGATCGACCACGAAACAGAAAACCCTGAGTCGATTTCTCGGAACCAACCATTCGGTAGATCAGAGGATCATTTCAAAGTTCTCGCAAGTCACCGCAACCTGCGGACCTCGCAAGGCTTGCAGTCGTCAATCAGACTGTTTTCTAGGTCTGGCAATTCCGACTGTCAAGCGCCGATTTTGCTGGAGCAAAACTTCTCTTGGAAACAAGAAGCCAAAACAGTTCGGAATCGGAGCTTATTGAGACTGAGTGTCATTAAGCCCGCGTTTTCTGCGGCATTTCCCCGAAAGCTAGATGTTCTTCGGCAGTACTTTGGACTCTGGCGATGCCTTATCCTCGCCGCCTTCGGTGCCTTTCTTCATCTTCGCTCCACGGGCCGCTCGTTTAGCCGCAGCTTCGTCCCGCAACGTCTTTAGCTGAGTACGTTGCGAATCCGTCAGCTTCTCCTGCATCTTGGTGTCGCGTTCGACCTGCAGTTCCTTGATCTCTGCGGTCAATTTCTTGATCTGTTCGTCGTATTCACGATCGATCTGATAGAGCTGATTTTTGACCTCGTCCGAAATTCCGAGCTTTCCGTACTGCGCCGGAAGCTGGCCGCGTGATTCTTTTCTGGCTGCAGGCTTCTCGGTGGCATCTTCGGCCATCGCCTGCCACGCCAGCGAACCACAGATCGACATTACGGATACAAACGCCCAGGCTTTCAATGTTTTCATCACATGCCTCAATCACCGGGAAACTTGGGATATTGAACGCTTAAAAAAGCGTGTAATGAATCTACCTGAGTGTTCCTAATACGTACAACTCTTTGGCTCATGAAATAATGCTTCCCGCGAGGAAAAAACCTGCGCGCGGTGAAGTATTTCCTCGCATGGGTGAGCTGGAATACTGCAGTAGAACTGGGAGTTGGGACGTACATCCAGATTAATGAACAAATGAGGCAGGACTTGATCTCTGAAGGATCGACCGGAGGATCTATCATCCATCGCGTTTTTCGGTGACTGAGTCTCGGCGGGCACGACTCGGACCAAGGACATGAGAGGCAACGGGACCGGTCAAGCGTTCCAACGATTGGCGATTTGGCCGCCAGCCGGTAACTTGCGGGTGGGGTAAGTTTGCCTCCCCTTCCCGCCGCATCCTCTGGTTTCCACATGCTGATTGAACTCGAAACTGTCCTGAAGTCGGCCATTTCTGGCGGGACTTCCACATCTGACCAGATGGCAGCTGCGATCGGCGTCATTATGGATGGGAAGGCTGACCCCGTGGAAATCGCGGCCCTGCTGGCGGGGCTCGCGGTGCGGGGTGAAACCGCTCAGGAACTGGCTGGAGCCGCCGCTGCGATGCGAGCGCGAGCGACGCCGATTGCGACTTCGGCCAAGGGGGTGCTGGACACCTGCGGCACTGGCGGAGATCAGCTGCACACATTCAACATCAGCACTGCTGCAGCGATCGTCGCTGCAGCTGCGGGGGTGCCAGTCGCCAAGCACGGCAATCGCCAGGCGAGCAGTAAAAGTGGCTCTGCGGATGTGCTGGAGGCTCTGGGGGTCGACATCACACTGTCACCTGAAGCGGTCGGGCAATGCATCGACGAGATTGGCATTGGGTTCTGTTTTGCCCGGCTCCTGCATCAGGCCATGCAATATGTGGCCCCCGTGCGGCAGAAGCTCGGAATTCGGACCATCTTCAATCTTCTCGGCCCGCTGACGAATCCTGCGGGGGCGGAATATCAGCTTCTGGGAACCAATCGCGTAGCGACCGCGCGCAAGCTGGCGGAAGCGAAGGCCCAGCTGGGTGGGACGCGGACATTGGTCGTTTGCGGAGCCGATCAACTGGATGAGGTTTCGCTTTGGGGCACGACGACAGTATTTGACGTTCAGCGAGGTCAGATCGAGGAACGGCACTGGACCGTGGAAGATATGGGCCTGCCCGGCTGTAGTCCCGCCGATCTGGTCGTCGGATCGCCCGCTGAGAGCGCAGCTGTGATTCGCGAGGTACTCGCCGGAAAAGAGGGCCCAGCTCGGAATATCGTGTTGGCGAATACGGGAGCCGCTCTGTTCACCGCCGGGAAAACGTCTGAGTTGCGCGAGGCTGTGAAACTGGCCGCACGGGCGATTGATTCCGGAGCTGCTCGGGCGAAGCTGGATGCATTGATCCAGTTTTCCAGGAACCGGCTCAGCTCAAAGTAAGGTTCTCGCCGCGATCCATCGCCGTTGGTGATCAGACTTCAGGCAGTCTGTCCGTTCAATTGCCTCAGTGGCAGCCTGAAAACAAAACTCGAAACATTGGCGTCACGCACTCCGGCGACTCATGTCGAGGCCGGATCTGACTGTGACCGAGTCGATTCTCATCCGGCCGATTCTCGATTGCGTCGGTTTGCACCTGCTCCAAAAGAAAATGGTCCGGGACTGCTTGAGTCAGCCCCGGACCACAAATGTGATGGCAACGATGGTCGTTTACATCTCGCTCTCGGGGAGATGCGAATGTGAGTGAATTCGCATGTGGTAGAACGAACGGTAGACGAAGACCATTGAAATCAGGATGAAGACGACTGCCAGTCCGAGCGTGACCTCAGCTCCCTTTTTCTGCTTCAGTTCAACGGCCAGCGGCACAGCCAGCAGTCCGAACAGCGTCGTGAACTTGATAATGGGGTTCAGGGCCACTGAAGAAGTGTCCTTGAACGGGTCACCCACCGTGTCACCCACCACGCACGCATCGTGCAGCGGGGTGCCCTTGGCTCGCAGGTCGGTTTCGACGATCTTCTTAGCGTTGTCCCAGGCACCCCCGGCGTTGGCCATGAAAATCGCCTGGTAGAGGCCGAACAACGCGATCGAAACCAGATACCCGATGAAGAAGTAGGGATCTAGGAACGCAAATCCGAGAGTCGTGAAGAACACCGTCACGAAGATGTTGAACGTTCCCGCCTGAGCGTAGTCGGTGCAGATCTGCACGACCTTCTTGCTATCGGCTGTCGAGGCCTTGGTGACGGACGCGTCGAGCTTGATGTTCTCCTTGATGAACTCGACTGCGCGATAGGCCCCGGTCGTCACGGCCTGCATCGAGGCACCCGTGAACCAGTAAATCACCGCTCCACCCGCAATCAGCCCCAGCAGGAACGGCGGATGCAGGATCGACAGATTCCCCATCAGGCTCGGTTCGAGTCCGTGCGTCAGCTCCAGGATGATCGAGAAGATCATCGTGGTCGCACCGACGACAGCTGTTCCGATCAGCACGGGTTTCGCGGTCGCCTTGAACGTGTTCCCGGCTCCGTCATTGCGTTCCAGATTCTCCTTGGCCAGCTCAAAGTCGGGCGTGAAGCCGAAATCTCTCTGCAGCTCGGCGGAAATGTTTGGCAATGTCTCGATCGTCGATAGCTCGTACACCGACTGGGCGTTGTCGGTCACCGGGCCATAGCTGTCGACGGCGATCGTGACGGGGCCCATACCCAGAAATCCGAAGGCGACGAGGCCAAATCCAAACACCGCCGGAGCCAGCATCATGTTCTGGGGAATCGTTTCGCTGATTCCATAGGCGGCCCCCATCAGGATCAGGATGATCATTCCCAACCAGTAAGCACTGAAGTTACCAGCCACCAGTCCCGACAGAATGTTGAGTGAGGCTCCCCCCTCCTTGGAGGAGGACACCACTTCGCGAACGTGTCGCGATTCTGTCGAGGTAAACGCCTTGACCACTTCGGGGATGATGGCCCCGGCCAGCGTTCCACAGGTAATGATGGAGGACAGCTTCCACCACAGCGAGGTGTCGCCGCCCAGCGATGGAATCAGGAAGGCCGATGCCAGGTAAGTCAGCAGCACCGACGAGATCGAAGTGATCCAGACCAGCAGCGTCAGTGGAGCTTCGAAATTGAAGTGGCGGGACTTGCCGTACTTCTTGACGGCGAGCGACTCATTGAAGAAGTAGGAGCCAGCCGAGGCCACCACCATCACCACTCGCATCATGAAAATCCAGACCAGCATCTGGACCTGGACCATCGGGTCTTTTACCGCCAGTAGTATGAACGTGATGAGTGCCACGCCTGTCACGCCATAGGTTTCGAATCCGTCCGCTGAGGGGCCGACTGAGTCACCAGCGTTGTCGCCGGTGCAGTCAGCAATCACTCCGGGGTTACGGGCATCGTCTTCCTTGATCTTGAAGACGATCTTCATCAGGTCGGCCCCGATGTCGGCAATCTTCGTGAAGATTCCCCCCGCCACTCGCAAGGCTGCGGCCCCGAGCGATTCCCCGATGGCAAAACCGACGAAGCAGGGGCCCGCGTAGTCGCCGGGAATGAACATCAGGATCACGAGCATCAGCAAGAGTTCGACGCAGATCAGCAGCATGCCGATGCTGATCCCCGCCTTGAGGGGAATTGCATAGCACGGAAACGCATCGCCCGACAGTGACGCGAACGCGGTGCGGGAATTGGCGTACGTGTTGACTCGAATACCGAACCACGCCACAAAGTAACTTCCCAGAATCCCGATCACGCTGAAGGCCAGGATGATGCCCACCTTGAGCGTGCTGAACGCGAGCAGATACTTGAAGTAGAAGACAATAATGGCCCCAATAAAGAGCCAGAGGATCGACAGGAACTTCCCCTGAGTGAACAGGTAGGTTTTACACGTCTCGTAGATCAGCTCCGACACCTCAAGCATCGAACTGTGTACAGGCAGGTTCTTGAGCTGTCTGGAAACCGACAGCCCAAACCCGAGTCCGACAACACAGACGACGATCCCGCTGTAGAGCAGCGTGCGTCCGCCGATTCCGCCAAAAAACTTGGCCTGATTCAGGTCGGGCAGTTTCAGGCTGGCCTCGCCACCGGCATGAGCTTGCTCGGCTGCGGGAGCAGCCGCTGCTGGTTCTTGTGCGAGCAGTGAACTGCTCGACAGGAGAACCAGGAACAGACAGGTCAAGAGTCTGAAACAGGACGTGATACCTGGAGTCAGCAGGCGAGTGGTGACTGCCTTCATACATCCATGGGGGTGCTGCAGCTGCGATGATGCGAGGCTCATCATGTATCGAATGTCCAGTTGTCGTGAGAAATGTGGATGGAGAGCGGCTTCAGGCTTCATCTTTGGCTCCGAGAATGACCAGACCGGAACGTCTGTTTGACGGAGAACCGAATTCGGGACAAGCATTCCTGCGAGGCCAGAATCAAGAGAAACGGTGAAGTTGCTCTGGGGTCAGAGTGAAGTGGATGACCAGCGATGCCCCCCTTCAGGCAAACTTTGCGATGGAGGCATACGCTAATTGTTGGAAAACGTAGTGGGGAACCGCGTCCAGTGCAACTGGCTTAAGAGCCACTGTTCCGGGAAGTCCGAAAATCGTGAACGGACTCGATTGCGTTCCTGAAGGGAAACTCTAGGAGACCAGCACGATGGAATGGAGTGATGACCGACTGATACCGATAGGCTCACTGCTGCGAAAAGATGCGTTCAGGGGCTCGTTCGCATGACCTTGAACTTCCGCATGGGCGGAATGGCACTCAGGTTTGAAATCGATAATGATCTCATGGTTAGCGAACCTCTCGGGCATGAAGTTCGTCAGAGGTGCATGATTGTCCTGGTAATTCACTTCGCCAATCCTGTCCGCTTCTCGTGTCGTGGATCGTCTCAATGAGCACTCCTGCTGAGCCTGTGGAGATCACGTTACGAATTCCCGGGAACTGGGCTCATCCCGGCGAGCTGATCGACCGTCTTCCAGAGGGATGCCAGCTGTCGCCAGACAGTCTCGTGTTGCCAGGAGGCGAGCGGATTGAATTTTCGCCCATGCAGCCCGACCAGCAGTTCGCCCGGATTTTCGAGTCGTCCTGTCGACGACCGCCGAAGCCGGACGAACTCGAACGCGTCCGTCGCTACACCGTGAACGTCGGGCTGACCGGTCCCGGCGGCTCGCTCGAGGATGTTCGCACGATGATGGAGGCCGCTGCGATCATGATCCGTGCGGGCGGTGCGGGAGTCTTTATCGACAACAGCGGCATGGCTCACGGGGCCAGTCAATGGCTGGCGATGACCGAGGACGGCAGCTCCGATGCCATCAGCTACGCGTTCGTGTGTCTCTTCGACGGTGAGGCTGAGATCAGCACGATGGGCATGCATGTCCTCGGCCTGCCCGAGATTGCAATGCGCCGAGAGGACACCTCTCCGAATGGCGATCCGCTGGTTGATGCGCTGCGATACATCAGCCGCGGTGACCGGCCCGTGGACCGCGGGCACATCCTCGTCCTCGATTCCGGAGAGACACTGCATGTTGCTTCGCGAACCGAATGCCAGTTCCCGCCCGGAAGCCCGATGCACAACCCGTTCGGCAAGCTGCTTCTGCTGCCGGGTAAGGAAATCGCCGAGCGGAATTAAGCACAAAGGGTGACCGGGGTTTTAGACCGGATCCTCGGCGGTGACCGTCACGGCAATGTTCTTGAATGCCGGGGTCTTCGACTGCGGATCGACCGCTCTCGGGATGAGAATATTTGCCTCAGGGCAATACATCATCGCGTTTCCGCAGCGGACATCGAACTCACGGACCCGCTGGTAACGCATTTCGCCGACCGAGCTTTTCACTTTGACGAGCTGGTCAACTTTCAGACCGCGGCGGGCGATGTCGTCCTTGTGCATCAGGATGATGTCGCGACGATCCTGGCCCCGGTACAGGTCTTCTTCCTCGTAGACCACCGTGTTGAACTGGCCCTCCGACCGAATTGTCATCAGCCTGAGTTCCGGCCCCCGGTCGTGGTGAGCTGCAGGGATGGCGACGGTGTGGAACTTCGCCTTCCCCGATGGCGTTGGGAACTGCGGAGCATCCAGGGCGCGACCGGCGATGCTGAATTCCTGCTTCGTCTTGCCGATGTCTTTGATCGGTTCCATCCCTGGGATCAGTTCGGAGATCAGCTGGCGGACCGCTTCATGGCTTTCGAGTTTCTTCCAGTCGACCGGGCCGTTCTCACCCAGCACAGCCTTACCGATGTGCGTCAGGACCGAGACCTCGCTGCGTGGCCCGGCATAACGTGACGGCCCGCCATCGCTGAGTCGGACATAGCTGAACATCGATTCCTGTGTCGTCGACTCTGGCTCCTCATCACGCGGCAAAATCGGCAGTACGAGAGTCTCCTGCCCCCTGCCCCACGCGTGCCCGGTGTTGAGTGTCGTGGTCAGGTACGTGACGAGACCGAGTTTCTTCATCGCCCGTTCCGCATAGGTCGCGTCAGGGTTGCTGCCGTACAGGTTGCCACCCAGGCACATCGCCACGTCCATCTCGCCCCGGTCGGCGGCATCCATACAGGCCATCGTGTCGAGACCGGGCGAGGTCGGCAACTGGACGCCCAGCCGCTCCTCAAACCGCTTGAGCATCGAGAGCTTCAGCTGGGGCGTCACTCCGACCGAGCCCATGCCCTGCACATTGCTATGCCCGCGAATCGGCATCAACCCCGCGTGTGGCCGACCGACCATCCCCCGCAGGAGGGCGAGGTTGGCGATCATCTTGACGTTGTCGGTTCCGTGCAGGTGGTGCGTGATCCCCATCGTCCAGCCGATGACGACGTTCTTCGCATTGGCATAGGTCTCGGCGACCTGCTCGATTTCGGCCCGTGCGACTCCCGAAGCGGTCTCAATCGGGGCCCAGTCAGTGGTCTCCGCCTGCTGTCGGAACGATTCGAAGTCCTCGGTCGACTGCTCGATGAACTTCGCATCGTGAGCGTTACGGGCCAGCAGTGACTTCGCGATCCCCAGCATCAGGCCGATGTCGCCGCCGATGTGTGGCTGGACGTACTGGCTGGCCATCTTTGTCCCGAAGAGGAGGCTGCGCACATCGCTTGGGACGCGGAAGTTGACGAGACCCAGCTCCTTGACCGGGTTGATGACAATGACCTTCCCGCCTCGCCGCCGCAGCTCCATCAAGCTGCGCATCAGTCGC
>QWOR01000231.1 GCA_003669575.1 Planctomycetota bacterium
CGAAGAGGGAATTCGCAAGGCGATCGCCGATGCGGAAGACGCCAAGGTGCAAGCCCAGGTCTTCATGAAGGAGCACAAGGGACGCCTCGAAGCGGTTGAGAACCAGGTCAAGGACATCCTCGCGGAAGCTCGCCGCGATGCCGAGCACACCAGACTCGACATCATGAAGCAGGCTGAAGTCGAGGCAGAGGCCACGAAAAATCGGGCCATTGCCGAGATTAACCGTGCCAAGGATCAGGCGATCGACGAACTGTTCTCGACACTCGCCAGCCAGGTCTCCGCAGCCACCGAACAGGTGGTCGGACGAGCCCTGACCGGTTCTGATCAGGATCGCCTGATTCAGGAAACTGTCGCCCAGTTCGCACGTCAGAAGGCGTAATCATTGCTGGTCCCTCACAAACGGCTCTAGCCGTCCGATTGATCGGTATCAGGAAACAATCCATGGCCCATGCTCCAAAAGTCGCTCGACCAAAACACGTACTGGAAGATCCCAGCGCGCGGTCGATCGCCATGGTCTATGCGGTCTCGTTTCTGGATGCTGCGAAGTCGGCGGGCGTCGAGAATCCTCTCGAAGAGCTCGGTGAAGTCCTCGACGCTGTCCATGCACAGCCTGAGTTCTGTGACCTGCTGTCGTCCGCCATTCTGAACCTGGAAACGAAGCAGGGATTGATTGAGCGAACGCTGAAGCCTCGCTGCTCCGAGTTTCTCGGTCACTTCCTGACAGTTCTGGCCAAGCATGATCGGCTGGATCTGCTGAGTACGATTTACGACGAAGCCACTCAGGAATTTGAACGCCGTTCTGGCCAGCAGCGGGTGCTGGTGCGATCGGCAGTCACGTTGTCGTCTGAGCAGCTGGAATCCATCCGGAGCCAGTTGAAGGTTGCTTTGTCAAAAGACCCCATTGTGATTCCTCAGGTCGAGCCTGCACTGCTCGGGGGTCTCATCATTCAGGTGCAGGACACAATATTCGATGGTTCCGTGGCCACGCGGCTCACGAACTTGAAACAGCGGTTGCGGGAAAGGTATGTCCATGAAATTCAAAGCGGACGAAATCGCTTCAGTTCTCCAGAAGGAAATTGAAGACTTTCGCGGACAGATCCAGACAGCTGAAGTCGGTCGAGTGATCGAAGTCGGTGACGGGATCGCACGCGTAGTCGGCCTCTCGAACGCGATGGCGGGCGAAATGGTCGAGTTCGCGGGCGGAACTCGCGGACTGTGCTTCAACTTGGAAGAGACCTCCGTCGGGGTCATCATCCTCGGCGACTACCTGAAGATTCAGGAAGGCGACGAGGTTAAGACCACCGGAGCACTGCTCTCCGTCCCTGTGGGTGACGCTCTGATCGGCCGTATCGTCGGTCCTCTGGGTAATCCACTCGACGGCAAGGGCCCGATCGTCACCAGCGAAACCCGCCCTCTGGAGTACACAGCTCCCGGGATCGCCGGTCGTCAGCCCGTGAAGCAGCCGCTCCAGACCGGGATCAAGGCTGTTGACGCCATGACCCCTGTGGGTCGTGGTCAGCGCGAACTGATCATTGGTGACCGCAAGACCGGGAAGACCGCTGTCGCGATTGATGCCATCATCAATCAAAAGGGCAGCGACGTGATCTGTATCTACGTCGCCTGCGGACAGCGTGCCTCAAACGTGGCTGCGGTCGCGGAAGCTCTGAAGACTGCCGGAGCGATGGACTACACCATCATCGTGGCTGCGTCGTCGGCCGACCCCGCTCCCCTGCAGTACATCGCTCCGTACGCCGGTGCCGCGATTGCCGAACACTTCATGTACCAGGGCAAGCACACTCTGGTTGTGTACGACGATCTTTCCAAGCAGGCTGTGGCCTATCGCCAGCTGTCACTGCTGATGCGTCGTCCTCCAGGCCGCGAAGCCTATCCTGGTGACGTGTTTTACTGCCACAGCCGTCTGCTGGAGCGTGCCGCGAAGCTGAGCGATGAGCTCGGTGGTGGATCGATGACCGCTCTGCCGATCATCGAAACCCTCGAAGGTGAAGTGTCAGCATACATCCCGACTAACGTGATTTCGATCACCGACGGTCAGATCTACCTCGAGCCGAGCCTGTTCTTCGCTGGCGTTCGTCCCGCCATCAACGTCGGTATCTCGGTCTCCCGCGTGGGTGGTAACGCCCAGACGAAGGCCATGAAGAAGGTTGCCGGTTCGCTCCGCCTCGACCTCGCTGCCTTCCGCGAGCTCGAAGCGTTCGCCCAGATGGGTACCGAACTCGACAAGGCCACGCAGTCCCAGTTGGATCGCGGTAAGCGGATGATCGAGCTGCTCAAGCAGCCGCAGTACGCTCCTCTGCACTTCGCAGACCAGGTGATCTCGCTGTATGCCGGTACTCGCGGCTACCTCGACCATATTCCTGTGAATCAGGTGGCTGAGGGCGAGAAGGAACTGCTCCGCTTCATGCGGGAAGAGAAGTCGGAAGTCCGCGACGCCATCATCAAGACAGGCGAACTGGCCAAGGAAACCGAAGATGGTCTCAAGGCCGCTTTGGAGGCCTTCCGTACCCGGACACAACAGTCCGCTGCCAAGGAACGTGCTGCTGCGGCTGTGTAGTTGCACTTTCCGGAATTCTGACGGATCCACTGACAGTCGTATTCGAGTCGAACACCAATGGCCAACTCTCGAATCCTCGTGAAACGCCGCAAGGCGGTCCGAAACATCGCTAAGATCACGCGGACGATGGAACTCATCGCCACCGCGCGGTTCAAGAAAGCGATGGATCGTGCCACTGAAGCAGCGGCGTACACGAAGAAGATCAACGAGATCGTGGCTGACCTGGCCGGGGCCAACCTGTCGTTCTCTCATCCGCTGCTGCAGAAGCCAGCGGAAGAGCAGAACGTCGCAGTGCTGGTCCTGACATCGAATCGTGGACTGTGTGGTGGATTCAACGGCGGACTCCTGCGACTGGCCATGGCCCGTCTGCGGGAGTTCAAGGCCGAAGGCAAGAACATTCGGCTGGAAGTCTCGGGCAAACGCGGCCTGTCTGCGATGAAGTACGAGAAGATTGCCGTCGACCAGGCGTATACTCAGTTCGAGGACAAGCCGGGATTCGACGAAGTCAACGAGATTGCTTCACGCTTTGTGGCTGACTTCATCTCGGGCAAGCTGCACCGACTCGACATCGTCTATCAGAAGTTCCAGAACGCCGCCCGTCAGGCTCCCGTCGTTGAGACGATCCTGCCGATCGGCGACCTGTCTGGAGCAACTGCCAGCGGCAGCAGTGGAATCGAATACGAGTTCCTGCCGAGTGCCTCGCAGATTCTGGAAGAGATTGTGCCGGCTGCGTTCAAGGCACGGTTCTTCAAGTGCTTCCTAGATGCCGCCGTGGGTGAGCAGATTGCCCGCCGCGTCGCGATGAAGGCCGCTCACGAGAACGCCCAGGACATGATCAAGTCGATCTCCATGCAATACAACCGGGCTCGTCAGTCACAAATCACGTCGGAACTCAGCGAAATCATCGGCGGAGCCGCTGCTTTGGAATAGCTGTCAGCCCTCAGCTGTCAGTTATCAGTCAGATTACACACAACACACTGGAGATTCCCTCAGCCAAGCAGACGACACCATCCCGCCCGAGGCAATGATCTCTGGCGGATGGCTGACCTCTGACAGCTGATGGCTAATTCACAACGAGGGTTGAGATGGTTACCGCAACAGCTGGCAAAAACGGACGCATCACTCAGATCATCGGATCGACGTTTGACGCGGAGTTCAATGAAGGCCAACTGCCTGACATCTACAACGCAGTCACCGTGCGAGCAACGGTGAAGGGAATCTCGATCGATGTCACCGGAGAAGTGCAGCAGCACCTCGGTGGCGGCCGTGTCCGCTGCATCGCCCTCGGTACGACTGACGGTATGGTTCGCGGGATGGAAGTCGTCGACACCGGAGCTCCTCTGGCCGTACCAGTCGGTAAGGAAACCCTCGGCCGCGTGTTCAACGTGCTGGGGAATGCGATCGATGGTCGCGGCGAAGTGACCACCGCTGAAAAGTGGCCGATTCACCGTGCCCCGCCTCGCATGGAAGACTTGTCGTCGAAGACAGAAGTCTTCGAAACCGGGATCAAGGTGATCGACCTGCTGACCCCGTTCGTCCGTGGTGGTAAGGCTGGTCTGTTCGGGGGAGCCGGTCTGGGTAAGACCGTTATTCTGACCGAACTGATTGCTCGTATCGCGTCGGCCCACGGTGGTTACTCGGTGTTCGCCGGGGTCGGTGAACGTACTCGTGAAGGAAACGACCTCTGGCTCGAAATGCAGGAAGCGGAAATCGGTGACACCGGTCGCAGCGTTATCGAACAGACCTGCATGGTGTTCGGCCAGATGAACGAGCCGCCAGGTGCCCGTCTCCGCGTCGCTCTGACTGCTCTGACCATGGCCGAATGGTTCCGCGATACCACTGGGGCCGACACGCTGTTGTTCGTCGACAACATCTTCCGTTTCTCCCAGGCCGGTTCGGAAGTGTCCGCACTTCTCGGTCGTATGCCCTCCGCCGTGGGTTACCAGCCCACGCTAGCCAACGAACTTGGTCAGCTGCAAGAGCGAATCACCTCGACGAATCGCGGGGCCATCACGTCGGTGCAGGCTGTGTACGTGCCCGCCGACGACCCAACCGACCCCGCTCCGGCCACGGCGTTCAGCCACTTGGACGCGTTCATTTACCTCGAACGTAAGATCGCGGAAAAGGGTCTGTTCCCCGCCATCGATCCGCTCGCTTCGTCGAGCCGAATCCTTGACCCGCAGATCGTCGGTGAGCGTCACTATGCAGTCGCCCGCCGCGTGCAGCAAACCCTTCAGCGTTATCGCGAGCTGCAGGACATCATCGCGATTCTCGGTGTGGACGAACTCGCCGAAGCTGACAAGCTTGTCGTGCATCGTGCCCGTCGTATCGAACGCTTCCTGTCCCAGCCGTTCCTCGTGGCCGAACCGTTCACCGGCAAGAAGGGTAAGATCACCCCTCTCGCCGACACCATCCGCAGCTTCGAAGAACTCTGCGACGGCAAGTGGGACCACCTGCCTGAAGGTGCCTTCACTTACGTCGGTGCGATCGAAGAAGCGGATGAGCAAGCCAAGAAAATGGCAGCAGCTGGCTGATTCAGAGCTGCGAGTCGCAGTTCTGCTTTGAGATGAGTCCACCCGGACTCCGATGTGAGGATTTGGAATGATCGCTGCCACCGAACTTCGACTTGTGCTGGTCACGCCAGAAACAACTCTGCTGGATCAGAGCGTCCGCTCGATCAAGTTGCCGCTGTTCGATGGTTCGATGGGCGTGTTGCCTGGCCGGGCTCCGGTTGTCGGTCGTTTGGGACGCGGCGAGTTGAAGTTCGAAACCAGCGAAGGTTCCAAGAGCTACTTCATCGATGGCGGCTTCATTCAGATCAAGGGATCTGTGGTGACCTTGTTGACCAACCGAGCCGTGGGGGCCGCCGATATTGATGCAGCAACTGCCCAGCGGGCTCTCGATGCTGCCAAGGCGCTGCCTGCGACGACGGATGAGCAGTACTCCACCAAGACGGCTGCCGATGATGCGGCCCGCAGCATGTTGCGGATGAAGCGAATCTAGTCGAGTCGGTTCCGCCTCTCGATTTCTCACAACACGCTCGGCTGAACTTCACCCGAGCGTGTTTCTTTTCATACGGAGAGGAATGCATTATCGCGGGGCCGACTGGCGTGCCTTCCACTCGGGGAGTGACCAGATTCCGATTCCAAGTCGTTGAGCCTCCCGCTCCGCCTCCAAAAACATCCGGCGGCGATCGCTGCGAATCGGAAAGGTCACGATGGCCGGGCTCATCCCCTGCTGGATCAATTCGCGATTCAGCATCCGCCCATCCGGCAAGTAAACATATGCCAGCACACGACGGTAGTTGTCCAACCGTTCGCGATCGTACTCCAGGATCACCGATCCTTTGTCAATCAATGATTGCGTGAATGCGTACGCCTCGGGCCCTAGGGGCTCGGCCTCTCGATCAGGATGCTTGGTTTCCGGGGTGTTCACCCCCAGCAGTCGAACGCGGTGCCCATCTTCGAGCAACAGCGTATCGCCATCAACCACACGCACCACGGACACCGGCTGCCCGGCTGGCGGAAGCAGGCTCACGATACGTGTCGTGGCTACACGCCAGGCGACCAGTGCCGACGCCACGACAGCCAAAACGAACGCCGCAGAGGGCCAACGCCGTTTGACTCGAGATCTGCGGAGCGAGAAGACGGCCATGTTCCCAGCTCGCTCCGTAATTCAGACTGCGGCAATTCAGACCTGGCGGCCCCGGATCCTCTTCTGATCAGTTCGGGCTGATGTTAAACCGCTTATGCGTGTCACGGGACAATGGGTCCTTCTCGAAGCGACGGGTGCATCCCGTACACAGATCAAGCTTCACTGATTTGGTGATTGGCTCGGGCAACTTGAACTCGACCGTGGAATCCATCAGCGAGATTTCATCCGCGATCTGCTGAAGGTTGTCCTGGTCGAGGTCAGCTGTCGTCAGTTGTGCCTCTGTATCGGACACACGACGGATCTCGATTTGAATCGCATACCGTTGTCCGCTGATCACGCGCCCGCACTGGTCGCATGTGTATTGAATCATATCGCCGAGTCCTGAGGTCCCCGAGGGGCGGGGATGGATTCGAGCTTCGAAGTCATTCGGAGCGTCGAGAGGGATGCCCAGCAGTCCATTGCCGACAGTCGTCGAGAAGCATCTGACGCTTCACGACACACGGTCACTTACGGAATCGATTTAACCACAAAGGGGTCCGCGCGTGAAGGGTCCGTCACTCAGATTTTCGTCAGGAGTCAGATGCCCTCAGGTCCGCACGGACGAAGACATCTGACAGGTCTCGTCATCAATCTCGAACTCCACCTTTCGGGATCCATTTCCGCTTGACGAATGACGCATGCGGATATCGATATGGTTCCCAGGATCGCATGACGTGGGCGGTCTCGGGACGAATCTCAACGGGACCCGCAAGCTGTCGCCAGAGCTCCTGTGAGATGTCCACACTGATGTCACGCACAGATCCATCAAGAATCACAGCTTGAGTAATCTCACGCCCGGGGCAGCCAAAGCCATGAGACTGCCGATGTCCCATGGTGACATCTCTCCAGTTCGTCGGATAACCAAACGGTGCAAAGTCCCCGTAAGCATCGGCGACGATCAGTATCTGCCCGGTTCCATGATTCTGGATTCGCTCGTCGTTGATCGAAACCGAGCTATTGCGGTACAGCAACCAAGAGTTGGCCGAATACGCATTGAGAGCCAGCCCATCCGACTGTTTCATTGGGCCCAATGTTGGATTCGTGTAGTACGAGGATTCGTTGCTTTCTGAAAGCAACATGAAGTACCCAAACTGCTCTGGATCATCCCAGCGCCGTGTCCCGGGCTGCGCGGAGCTATACCACGAGTTGGCATCCATGTAGGGCACTAAAGACGATGTCCAATCGTTCAGACCATCCCCCTCATCATCAAACACGCCATCTGGACAGAGCACTTCGTACGTGTCGAAGTAATTGTGAAGGGCCAGACTGATCGACTTCAGGTTATTGCGACTACGGGATCGACGTGCCTCTTCACGAGTATGCTGGATGACCGGAAGCAACACCGCAATCAGCAGGCTCACAACCGCAATGACCACGAGGAATTCAGTCCTCGTGAATCCCAAACGCATAGAGCGACGTTGCATCCCCACGGTGATCTCCGCTGATCAAAGGCGACATTCTGTCAGCTCAATCTACGCCAGCGGCCATTGAAATTCGGGCGCTAAGTTCAACGACGATCTCACCCTCTGCATCTCATTCCAAGACTTGTGCATTTAGTTCCTGGCCAGCCAGATGTCGGTCACGCCGAGCACCAGAATCCCGACGCTGATCGCCGCGTTCACATGAAAGAACGCGGTGTTCACGCGGCTCAGATCATCGGGCCGCACCAGCGAGTGTTCATAGATCAGAAGCAACGTCAATACGATCACGCCGACCAGAAACACATTGCCCAGTGGTGCATATCTCCACAGCGCGAACAGTGAGAGCACTGTCAGCAGGTGGCTGAACGCCGCGATTTTGAGAGCAGCTGGAATCCCCACGCGGGCCGGAATACTCGACAGACCTCTTTGACGATCGAAGTCGGCGTCCTGTGTCGCATACAGGATGTCGAACCCTCCGACCCAGAAGAAGATCACCGCAGCGAGCAACACCGGTGGTAACTCGATCGTTCCCCGAATTGCGATCCACGCGGCGATCGGCGAGAGCATCAACGCGGCACTGAGCCAGTAATGGCACAGCGACGTGAACCGCTTCGCATACGAATACCCAAACAGGAACAACAACACCGGCACCGAAAGAATGAGCGGCCAGCGATTCGGCAGGAAGACCAGCGTCGTCGCGACGAATCCGATCGAGCAGAGTCCGATAAACATCGCGACCGCCCGTGGCGTCAGCAACCCGGCGGGGATGTGCCGACGCACGGTGCGGGGATTCGCCGCATCCACTTCGCGATCGACCAGACGGTTAAATGCCATGGCAGCTGAGCGGGCGAGTACCATACAGACCAGGATGCCGACCAGATCGCGAACGCGAAATGGGGTCTTCTGCCAGGCCAGTGCCGCCGAGAGTAATGCAAACGGCAGCGCAAACACGGTATGGCTGAAGCGAATCAGTTCCAGAAAATGTCGAACGCGATCAAACATGAGTGACGATCAGTTCCAGGTGAGTCGCAGTCCTCGGGACACATTCCACGTCTCCCGCATTGGCCGCACTGACGAGGTTCTCAGAGTCGTGTTCGGCATGCAATGGAGACCTTCGAAATGAGAAACGGTCGGTGTGTTCCGTTGGGACCACACCGACCGCATTGACTTCTTCAATGAATTGAATCCTTCTCCGATTAACGAGCAGCGCTCTCGCCCTGGACCCGCTTGCGGATATCGGTTTCCAATCGCCCGAAGACCTGCTCATGACGCTGAACCGTCGCTGACTGGAGGGCAGCCAGACGCTTGGCTGTGAAGTGATTGAGGATCACGCGTTGTGAGACGCGGACCTTCTGGACTCCTGCGCCCATCGGATTCGGATTCAGTGCCAGGTCGAGGATCACCTCTTCCGGAGTGCTGGAGACCCGGCACAGATTGGAGTACAGGCCATCGACACCGGAATCGTCGAGTTCAATACGAACCTGACCTTCTTGTTCCTGGGGGGCGGCGGTCGGTGGATTCAGAGGATTATCAGCCATGCGTGCCTCGAAAGAAGAGGGTTGAGAGGAGTGCTGTTCTTATAGCAAGATGGATGGTCTCCTCAAGGCCGATTTCTAA
>QWOR01000075.1 GCA_003669575.1 Planctomycetota bacterium
CGGGATGGCAGTTGGGGAACGTCGGAGATGCGTTTCAGAGTGGACATCTCAGCGGGTCAATCTTGAGGAACTATCGGCCGAACCGTTCATCAAACAGCCGGAGCGACATCTTCCGGGGCTCAAGCTTCCTGAACGGCAGGATTGATTCTTGCCGGTGTCGGGCCTCTCGTAAAGATGCCATCGCCCGTTCTGCCCGGATCAGCGGGGCATAGAATGCAAAAGACAGGATTCGGGGCTCTTCGTCAGCAAGATCGGGACGGTAGACATGCAGCCGGCTCATCCTTGAGCTCCTGTGTGGGAGAATTCCATTTCTTCCGAATCGAACGATTCGTCCGATTACGAAAAGTAGCCTACCGAGGCCGGACCGGGGCAAACAAGGATTTGTCTGTACAGTTCGGCAATTTTGACCGAATTGCAAACGGAGCGGTCAGCTGTCAGCCATCAGTAGGTAGTGATCAACACGTGAAGTGAGAGTTTTATCAGTTCCAGCTGGGGTCGGCTTCGAGCATGGCGAGGCCACTGGCGAGTTCGCGACGGTAGCTGGCCAGACGCTGGGCCGAACGGGGACGCTGGGCCTCGCGGTCGATCTTCTCGGCGAGGGCCAGACATTCGTCGGCGATACTCCAGCGTCCACGATCGCGTTGCAGATGGGCGATGTTCGTCAGGATGGCCGCACAGGTGGGTAGATCCTTCTGGCTCTGGGCGATCTCAAAGGCAGCATAGAGCCGCTCCATCGCCAGCGGTTCCCGGTCCTGGCGATAGGCAATGACGCCAGCGTCCAGCAGCGCAGCTGCTGCTTCCAGAGGATCGTCCTGAGCGGCATACAGCAGTTTCTCGGCAGCGACCGACTCACGACTGGCCAGATCAAGGGCTCGTCCGGCGAGGACAAACAGAGGGAACGGCTCGACAGGGCCAGCCTCCAATTGGGCCCGGATCGCCTGCTGCTGAAAACTGTCGGCAGCTGCAGTTTGTCCCTGGCGTCGACAGAGGGCTGCCAGATTGTGGCAGGCGAGCACACGCGTTTTCCAATCGCCGAGCCGTTTGGCCATCTCCCACGCTTCGGTCAGATGGGTGCGGGCCGAGACCTCCCGCTCGCAGTCGGCCAGGTAAACGCCGTATGCAATGTGAGCGACAGGAGTCTGATCAGCTGCAACCGCTGCCCGAAAAAACGCCGACGCATGGTCGTGTTGGCAGTCAACCGCGAATCGTTCGGCCCGCTCCAGGAGGGCGAGCACGACGGGCTGGGGTGTCAACGATGAAAGATTGGCAGTGCCCATAGCAAACTCCCTCATGCAATGAGAGGAGCCAGCGAGCGACTGAAGACAGCGAGTCTTTGAGAGACACTCCCATACTACCCAATACGCCTAAAGTGTCAACTGTATGGATTGTAACGATTTTGACGGGACTCGATTGAACGGCGTTCAGGCCGTTTTCCCCTCGGTCAATTTCATAAACGCCGTTTCCATATCCATGGCCTCGGGTTGGAACATGCGAATCCGGCAACCGAGCTGTTTCATATCGTCGAGCAGGACTTCGGCCCCGGTCTCCGTGGCATGCATCCGAATCGCCAGACGGTCGGTCTGCTGCTCCACGTTCTCGACGCCGGGGAGGCTGCGAATCTTTTCCAGCATGGCGTTATCGAGGTTCACGACCTGGACGTGGATCACCTGCAAGAGCCCCAACTGGGAGTAAATATCGTCGAGCGACCCTTCGGCTACCAGTTGCCCCGCTTCGACAATCCCAATCCGGGTACAGAACTGAGCGAGTTCATGCAGGATGTGGCTGGAGATGATGATCGTTTTGCCCATCGCCTTGAGGGCTTTGAGCAGTTCGCGGACTTCAATACGGGCCCGGGGATCGAGACCACTGGCCGGCTCGTCGAGCAGAAGCAGATCGGGGTCGTGCAACAGCACCCGGGCCAGCCCCAGCCGTTGCTTCATCCCACGGGAAAGAGAGTCGACCGCCGCATCGGCCTTGTGCGTCAGGTCGGTCAGCGACAGCACGTCTGCAATCGCCCGCTCACGATCGATTCGCGGCAGCTGATAGGCCGCGGCAAAGAAGTGCAGATACTCAGCGGCGGTCAGATCTTCGTACGTCCCGAAGTAATCGGGCATGTAGCCGATCATCCGGCGGATCTTCATCGGATTGTCGGGCACGCTGATCCCGCCGATCGTGACTTCGCCCGACTGCGGTTTGATCAAAGTCGCCAGCACCTTGATCGTGGTCGATTTCCCGGCCCCATTCGGCCCGATGAAGCCGAACACCTCGCCCTTGGGGATCTCAAACGAGATCCCGCGAACCGCCTCAAGTTTGCCGTACGAGACTCGCAGGTTGTGGATCTTGACGAACGACATAACGGGCTCGACGGGTCTGATCTGATGGAGCTTCTGGCAGTGTATCACGGCGGCGACAAAGAGACAGACACCCAGAGATACTCCATTGACCTGTGTGTTGATGGAACAAAAGCGAATGGCGGCAGAACAGTCTGGCGTGTCGTATTGCCAAAACAGAAAAGGCACGGGAGTTAAACCCGTGCCTTTTCGTATTCACCGCGATGACTCGCTCACTCTTAGTGCTGGAACAGGAACTCCTTCGAGTTCAGCACGGCCCAGCCAATGTCCTCCAGAGCCAGTCGACGCTGGTCGGCAGGAACACTGGCGATGTGAGCCTTGGCCGTCTGCAACTCACCCGAGCTCGGAGCACGTGACACGGCAGCGAGGTAGATCGTGTTGATGATCTCATCGTCACCCTTGCCAGCTGCGATCATGGTGGCCACGCGACCGGTATCAGCCCGCAGCTTGTTGTGGACCGTCGGACCGTTGATCATCTGCAGGGCCTGCGACAGGTTCGACTCACTCGACCGTTCGCACTCACACGCCATTTCACGCTGTGGCTGTCCGAACACCTTGAGGAAGTAGTTGTCGGTCGGAGGCTCGGGCAACTGAGTCGCACGAGTTCCCGCCGGGACTCCCGGGAAGGTCTCGGGCATCGCGGTCACATCGCTGATCGCGTCGAGCAGCTGCTCGGCTCCCAGCATGCGAACCGTGGCGTGAGACGCATAGAGTTCGTCGGTCTTGTTGAAGTCGTTCGTCCGCGAGCTGCGCTGGTAGGTGTGACTGTTCATGATCGTCTTGATCAACCAGCGACGGCTGAAGTTGTGCTCCGCGAACTGCTGAGCGAGCTCGTTGAGCAGCTTCGCGTTCGACGGCGGATTCGAATCGCGGAAATCGTCCACCGGCTCCACGATCCCGCGTCCCATCAGGTGACCCCAGATCCGGTTGGCGACAGCCTTCGCGAAGAAGGGGTTCTCCGCCGAGGTCAGCCAGTCGGCGAAGACTTCGCGGCGATCCTGATCGGCCGGGACCTGAACATCACCCTTCAGCAGCAGGTGCACGGGCATCGTCTTACCCGTTCGCGGCTGGGTGACTTCTCCGCCCGCCATCGGGAAGATCACTTCTTCATCGGGAGTCTGGCCGGGCTTACGACCCACGCGAACGAAGGCCGCTCCCAGACCGTAGTAGTTGTCCTGGGTCCAACGCTCGAACGGATGGTTGTGGCACTTCGCACACTGAATGCGGATACCAAGGAACAGCTGGGCGGTTGTTTCCACGGCGTCGTTGGGTTCGCGGCTGGCCTTCCAGTAGCTGGCGGCCGGGTTCTCGAACACGTTGCCGTTAGCGGTCAACAGTTCGCGGGCAAACTGGTCCATCGGCTGGTCATGGAGAATCCCCTCGTAGATCCAGCGATTGAACTTCGCCACGCCTGCCGGGGTGAGCTTGCCACTGTTGGCACGCAGCACGTCGGCCCACTTCAGCGTGTAAAACGCGGCGTGATCGGGCGTGTCGAGCAGCTGGTCAACCAACTTCGACCGCTTGTCATCCGACAGGTCATTCAGGAACGCAGTCGACTCATCAATCGTCGGCAGACGACCACAGGTGTCGAGCGTGGCGCGGCGGATGAACTCTTCATCGGTACACAAGTCCGAGGGGAGAATCAGCAACTGCTTGAGCTTCTCGTTCACCCGCACGTCGATGAAGTTGCTCTCGGGCGAATTGTTCCAGGCAAAGCCGGGCACATCGTCGAGGAAAGTCAGGTACGAGGTGCTCATCTTGTCGAGGTAGCGGGCGAGGATCGCGGTTTCGCCACGGCCTACCTTGTCGACCAGTCCACTTTCGCTGACCTTGGCCACGCTTTCGGACGAGGAGCTGAACACCGTCAGGGCGGTGACGTCACGGACGGTCCCGTCGCTGAAGGTTCCCATCACGACGGTCTGCTGCCGGGTTCCCTGCGGCTGGAAGACTCGCTTGCTGGGGAACATTTCGATCGACAGCAGGTCAGGCTCTTCCGCCGGGTCGAGCTTCAGACCTTCAGCGATCCACTTACGCATGGCGACATGCGAAGGATCGTTCCGCATCAGACGCTGACCACCGCCGTGAGCCACTTCCATGAGCGGCTTCTTGAGCAGCAGCGATTCATCGGGCTGCATTGGGTTCGTCCGACGGCCATAGGCTTCGTTCTTGAGTGTCAAGATATCGAGCACGGGGTCATAACCACGCAGCGAGAGGCGGAAGCCCCCCTTCCCTGAGGGCGAGCCGTGGCAAGCGCCCATGTTACAGCCCGATTTAGTCAGAGCTGCGAGCATCTCAGTCTTGAAGCTGATCGGATCATGAGTTCCAAACTGCTTGACGGTGACATGAGCGGAGATGGTCTTGTCACCGACTTTGACAGTGACATCGGCCTCGCCGTCAGCGACCGGGTGGGCGATCCCGTTCTCGATCCGGACGACTGCCGGATTCGAGGACTCGATCGTCGCCTTGCTGGTCAGGTCGCGAGGATCATTCGCCCCGAACAGTCCCGTCACGGCCAGCTGTTGCTGGGCGCGAGGGCCGATCAGCGTGAATTGCTGAGGGGTGACCTCAAGCTGGTTGGGAACGCTCGAAGCGTCCTGTGCCGCAACGACGCTGCACAGACTCAGCATCAGGGCCAGGCCCATGAGGGTTCGTGTTGTTCGCATGTTTCGCTCCACCGGCGGGAAGAGGGGAGACATTCGTGTCTGCCCGGTTTTCTGTTGGATCAGTCTCATGCGCGGCTCTCGCCGCCAATCCCCCGAGCTGCGTTCGCGGCCCAGGTCTTCAGACAGGCTCGAAAGCCTGCCTCACACCTCATTCAACAACCACCCCAGCAATCGCAGCCGACGCCGTCAGCTTGGGATTTGCGACAGAGACGGCATTCACCCGCAGTTCGGCAGCGGGCCCTACAGCTGCGTCAGCAGCGGCGCTGAGCACCAGTTCCGCTTCTGACTTGTCTGCAGGAATCACGACCTCGGCGGCAGTCAGTCCGGCTGTCGCCTTGTCGATCGTCAGCTTGATCTCTCCAGTATAGGCCGGATTTCGAGCCACGGTCACCTTCACGGGGACCTGAGTGCCCTTCGCGACCTTCTTGCCCCCCTCGACGGCAGTCACCTTGATCGCATCTTCTACGCGATAGTTGATACCGGGAGTGGGAACGACGACATCACCGACATTGGCCTTCTTGTGTGTTCCGACCAATACGACCGTGTAAGGGCCGAGTGGTGCCTTGTCGTTGGCAGTCAGCTCCAGAACGACCTCGTTCTGGCCCTTCTCGATCGGCTTGAGACCGACCGTGATGCCACCGGGCACGGCGTTGGCGGCAGGCTCAGTGGTCAGAGCAATGGCCTCGTCGATGCCCTCACCACGCTCGGCAATGACTTTGACCGTGGCCTTCAGTTCACGTCCGAACACAACTTCCGCAGGTTCGACCCGCAAGGCGAGCTTATTGGCGGGAGCCACGCCCAGCGCGATGGAATGGGTCACGGTCGGCGGGACCAGCTTCGTGGCGCTCCACTGACCTCGCAGGGCCTCTTCCACGTCGGAGACGGCGGCAAACTCTTTGTCGCCAATCACGGCCTTACCCACCAATTGTACGCTGGTCAGTGCTCCCGCTGGGGCATCTTTTGCCGCCGACACCGTCAAAACGGCTGAAGCGATTCCGGGCCCAATTCGCGTCGGATTCGAGGTCAATCCCGGAGGAAGTCCGACCAGTTGCAGGTCAATGGGACCGCCGTAATCAAGCCGAGCGGCGTTGACGGTGACTGCCAAAGTGCCACCGGCTGGAACATTCAGCGTGTCCGCAGCTGCACCCAACTTGAATCCGGGCTGGTAGGGTTCGACTTCGACGCGGTAGCCGAACTGGCTTCCGCCCTGCTTGTTGAGTTCTGTCACATCGAGGTAGTAAACCCCGTCGGCCGGGAAGGCGTAATTGATGCGGCCTTCGTACTTTCCCTCGTCATCCGCTGTGGCCAGCTGGGCTCCCTTGGCATCCAGGATTCGCAGTACCAAGTCGGCTGGCGATCCCAGCGAGCGAGTCAAACCGGTGAACAGGAATCGTTGCCCGGCCTTGGCATCGAAGCGGTACTTGTCGACATCTTTCGGGCGATCGAATCGACCGGAAAGATGCTGACCGAGAACGAGGGCCTGGGCCTGGTCGAGGGTGTCGTTCGGCTCACGGTCGATGACCTCCCCATTCGCGGTGATCTCGGCATAAGCGAAGGCCGACGACTTGCCGCCTGAACGCTTCGAGTTCACCAGGCTCCAGCCCGGAACGGCATCCGCAGCGGCTTCCATCCATGCGGGCGAGGCATCGTCGACGCTCACTCCAGCGAAGTCGATCCGGGATTTCTGGCCGCGAGGGTATCCCGAGGGAACAGCCATCTGCACGGCAGGGAAATCGCCAATCCGCAGGCGATAGCGGTGATTCGCACTTCCGGCATAGCGGATGTCGCGGACTTCGACGATGTAGTTACCGGTCTCCGGGACATGGAAAACCAATTGAGGATCAGAGCTGAGCCCTTGCGCATCGTCGTTGTAGGCGATCTCGCGGCCCTGCTCGTTGTACAGGTACAAGCTGGCATCGAGCGGCGAGCCGAGACGGCGAGCCAGCACTTCCAGAGTGATCAGCTGGCCTTTCTCGGCCTTGAACTTGAAGAAGTCTCGGGTCAGGTTGTCGACGAAACCATCGACCGCAGCGGGAATCGCGATCTCTTGCGGGGTCTTGACCGTGCCATTGCCCGCAGCTTCCGCGATCGTCGGCAGGTCATCGACGCAAAACAGCTTCAGATTACTGACACCGCGACCGGAGAAGACTCGAACCCCATGAATTCCGACGGGGGCTTCAGGCGGCAGGGTCAGTACGAATGCGACCTGGCCCGCTTCTTTGCCATTCATCTCGCCGGGAGCGAGAGCCGAGGTTCCGGAGATCGTCGACCAGAGACCGGTGACGCCATCGAGTCCACCTCCCTGGACGGTCACGATGGTCGCCTGCCCGGGAGCAGCGGCCCCTGGAGAAAACCCGGCGATCTGCGGCGATTGAGCCTCAGCATTCGCAGCCAAGAAACCAGACACGAGGGCAGCGAGAAGAACTTTCTCGACCAACGGGCGATATCGCCAGGGGAGTAGTGAACTCATGCGGGCGGGCCAAGCAAGAGGTGGGAAAGGCGGGTCAATCAAGGCGGGACACATCAACCTATCCCTATACCTTAGTCGGTCGGGGGACCATGGGGAAGCCACCGCGAGAATTTATGCCGGTCAGAAAAGCTGTTCTTACCTGGTAAGGACTGGCGATTGTTCCGTTACTTCCGGTATGTCCAGTCGCACCGGTTGTGCAGCTGCGTCTGGACCGACTGCCCTGCCTCATTCAGCAAGCCGCAGGTCTGAGTCTGTCGCTCTCTGAAGGGAGATCGATTGCACAGCGGCGAGCAATTGGCCGATCGCTTCCGCGATCTCCTGCCGACCGACCTGGTAGATGTCGTTATGTCCGGCGTCGGGGATCTTCAGGAAGCGTTTCTCGATCCCGTTCTTCGCGGTCGGCGGAGCTGACTCGAACAGCCGGAGCCCTTGCTCAAACGGAATAATTTCGTCTGCCGTTCCATGGTATGTCAGCACTGGACAGGTCACGTGCGGCATGCGTTCAATCGACTGGTAGGTATCAAGCAGCACCCACCGCACGGGAAGCCACCAGTACATAGCAGAGGCGGTTTCCACCATCGACGAAAACGTCGCCCGCAGGACTAGTGCCGCGGGTGCGTGCCCTTCGCGGCAAACCTGGCTCGCGAGAGCTGTCGCCACACCACCGCCGAGCGATTCGCCGGAGATCACGATCCGCTCCGGAGGAACCTTCAATGTGTTGGTCGCGAAATCCCAGATGCTCCGGGCATCCCGCAGCAGGTCAGCCTCCGACGGAGAACCCGCGTTCTCGGCATACCCCCGGTAGTCGAACAGCAGCGCATCGCACCCCAGCCCGTTGTACAGATCCAGCTGAGAGATTCGCGACAGCCGGTTCCCCGCGTTCCCGGCGAACATCACGACCAGGTAGCGATCCCCCTGCCCCAGCTGTGACAACGATTGAGAACGTCCGATTTCACTCTCTGCATCGCACAGGCTCAACCAGCCGTGCAACTTGACTCCATCCGCTGCAGTAACGTGACATTCGCGGATATGCGGAGCGCGATCCTCGGCCTCGGAAACCAGAACTGGCCCTTTGCGGGCCTGATACATCAATGAGCGTTGCAACCACACGAGCATGCCAACGATTCCCAGATAGACAATCAACAGAGCGGACACAAACCTCTTGAGCCGTTGCCGGAATCTCAACGGAGACCGAGAAGAAGGACCTGGAGGTGGTCGTACGGGAGCAGCCATTCACCGCCTCAGATTCAGATATGCGTGAAACATGTCATAGGCCACGTTCCTGCTCCCTCTTCCCCGCAATCGCCCAGATGTTCGGAGTGCAGTTTAACGTCGAGAAGAGGGTTGGAGTGAGGGAACCCCTCCTTGTGAGTTCTGCCTCAGCCCGGAGGGACACCGAGCGATTTCCCGCCATCGATGGCCAGCGAAGTTCCCGTCACCATCAGGGAGGCATCACCGACCAGGTAGAGGACCGCCTCGGCGATCTCCTCCGGAGTCATCATCCGGTCGTGCGCCTGAGCGAGTGGGCTGGCAGCGATACTCCTGCGGGCCGCAGCTTCCGGGTCGGGTTGAGCTGCCAGATCGTCGTTCATGATGTCCGTTCCAGACACCGGACCAGGACAAACACAGTTCACTCGCACTCGATCACGTGCATGACACAGAGCGAGACTCTTGGTCAGCCCCACGACAGCCAGCTTGCTGATCGAATAGACCGGATCATGTGCCCGTGGCAGAAGCCCCGCGTTGCTCGCCATGTTGACGACCGAACCTCCGCCGACTCGACGCAAGTGCGGTAAAGCAAACTTCACTCCGAAGAAC
>QWOR01000332.1 GCA_003669575.1 Planctomycetota bacterium
CGCGCCCTGATTGGCGTGGACGAAGTAAAACCGCCCTTCGGAGTCGACCTCCAGACAGGCGACGTAGTCGTGCCCGCCGACCGAGGTCTCGTGCAGGTTGGAGACGCATTCGTAATCGTCCGCCTCGCCGTTGCTATCGCGATCCTGCAGGCGTGTGATCTGGTCACGGCCGAGAACGTAAATGTCTCCGTGATGGATCTTCAGCCCCAGCGGTTGAAAGAGCCCGGTTGCGAACCGCTTCCAGGTTAAGTCCCTGAGTTCCCCATCCACGCCCGAGACCTGCCACACATCGCCGTGCAGCGTACAGACGTAGAGGGTTGTCAGTGGATCGGCACCATTCTTCACCGGACCGGCTGGCGGAAAGTCGACCCCGGTTGTGAAGAGCAGGGCCTTGTAGGGGTTGTCGAACGGAAGCGTGACCGTGTCAACGACATACGGAGGTTTGGCAACCGCTGGACCCTTGCCACTAAAGGATGTTGAACCACGAGTCGTGATCGTTTCGGTCCAGCGGGCCGGACCGGGGGAGATCCACTCCGCCAGTGAATCGAGTTTGAGATTCGGCAGCAAGGCTGTGAGTGCGGGAGTGTCGTCTTCGAAGCCCGTGGAGTAGACGAGCTTGAAGCGAAGCGGCTTCTCGCGAGGCGGGATCGTCAGCCGGCCCGACTTCTCGACGGCCTTCAAGGTCACTGGCGATCCGTCTTCGGGAAGAAGGACGATACGCCGTTTCATGGCTCCAACGGTTTGCAAGATTGAGGGGCGACCGGCGATCACCTGTTCGACGACTTCGGCGTTCCCGGTGGGGATCACCATCAGATTGAGCGGCGTGCTTCCGGCTTCGACTTCAAACTGGCGTGTGAAGACGTTCCCGGCCTCACGCCAGGGAGACTCTCGCACGAGGGTGTTGTCAACGACGTACTCCAGGACCACGCGCGGATCGTGGGCATACATCCGGCGAAACTGGACCTTGCCGCTCCATTGCTGCCCTTCTTGTGTGGTCAACTGGATCGTGCCATCGGGCTGGGGTGAGGCGATGATGCCGAACCGCGCGGGGTCAAACTTCAGGAAGCCACCCGTCCAGATCGCTCGCAATCCGCAGACCTCGGTGTCGTAACAGAGGACTGCGTCCTGGGAATCACCGACGCGGATCGAGAGCCCCTTGCGAACCGCGCTACCGGGCAGGCCGACGATGCTCGCCAGCCAGCGGCCGATCTCGGTGTCCTGCCAGCGACCGTCGACTGAGTTCTTCTCGGTCCAGTCAAACCCCACAGCCTTGCTGCCCCAGTGGTCGGGATCGGTTTCGGGAGAGCGGTCTGTTGTCCCGGCGGGGGCGAGAGCAAAGGCGTCGAGTTTGCGTTTGCACTCATCGGGGGAGCGTCCACCCACCAGCTTGTCGAACCTCCACAGGCCCAGCGTTGTCGCGAGCTGGCGTTCGTCGAGGATTGGAGCGGTCGTGGGAAGCTCGTTGAACTCGCGGACTCCGCGAGTGAACCGCACCTCATCGATCAGTCCGTTGCATCCAATGCCGCCCTCGACGAGTTGGCCAATCGCCATTGGACCAGCTGCGGCAGGCGGCAATGGTGCGGGCAGCGGCTTGTCGAGAGCCAGCTTGCCATCGACCTCAAGATGAATCCGTCCCGGTTCAAAGATCATCGAGACGTGATGCCACTGGCCATCGGCGATATCGACTTCGGTCCGATAATCCCCGCCTCGTCCCGGCATATAGACCGCGAACAGCCCTGACCCCGCGTGCGAGTACATCTCCCAGTGGGTCGGCGAAGTCTTGGGTTCGCTCGCGACGAGAATGTTGTACCCGTCTTTCGATACCAACTTTGTCCAGCAGTCGACGGTGACTGTGGCGTTGCGATGTTCGGGATGAGCTGCGAAGAACGCTCCGCCCTGGGCGGCGTCGAGTGCCTTGCCGAACTTGCCTTCGGACAGGACAAGTTTCCCGGTGGCTTTGGGAGCTGGCGCTGGCTTGGCGGGTGCAGACGAAGTCGCGGGTAACACCGGGACCGGGAGCGCGGGGGCGACATCACGAGTCATGGCGATGATGTTTCGATTCGCAGACCAGGCCACCGCGCGGCGCAGCATCTCGCACGCCTCGAACGTCTCATACGTTCGCTCACTGTGTCCGAGTAGTGTCTGGAAGATGTGGCCCTTGCCATAGCTGTAGGTCCACGCCAGCGGCTCATCGCGCTGGGTGTCTCTTGAGTGAGCGACGATCAGCGGCTCAATCGGGTCGGCCCCGTCCTGGCGGTAGTAGAGTTCGTCGACGATGGCAAAGTTCGTGAGCCCGTCCGTGATGGGATGCGGCAGTGAGGTCTTGTTGACTTGAAAGGGCCCGAACGCATCGTGGCCACTCTTCGCGTCGCCTTCGCCTTTGTGGTTCCACACGCGGCGAACGAGCTTGCGGTACTCGGGCCAGTCTGACGCTTCTGCCATCGGTAGTGAAAAGTTCCAGGCTCCATTGGCAAAGTGAATGACCACCATCCCGCCACCGTTTTGCAGGAAGTCGATCCATGCCTTCTGGGCTTCGGGGCTGAGTACTTTGGGATCGTGCCAGTTCGCGTAGGAGTTCTGCACCAGTACATCGTGATGAGCCAGCTCCTTCGTCAGTGCGACTTCGATATCGGTACTGACGGTGACTTTCACGCGTGGATCGAATTCCAGCTGGGACTTGATCACGGGAGTCGTCCGCTCCCAGTTGTGCCACTTGTGGGCTTCGTTCCCCGCGACGAGCAGAACGCGAATCGGCTTCTCATCGAGAGTCGCTCGCTCCGTTCCCTGCTTCCCGGAAATCGCAGCTGTGATTTCCTGATGGGTGAAGTACCGGGCCTGGACACCTTCGGCGGGGACATCGACATGAGCGGTCCACGCGAGGGCGTTGAGGATCATCGCGCGGAACTCGGTGACCTTCCAGTTCTCGTAGAAGTGACCGCAGGTCGTCCCGAATCCGCGTCCGCCATTCGCTCGCTCCTTGGCCCACGCGACGACCTTGCCGTCGGGCTCACGTCCGGGAAGGACCGGCACGCTGAGCAGTGGGGCCAGCCCGGTCAGCTTTTCGCCGTCTCCTTCGGGCTGGAACCGTAGATTGAAGTAGAACTCCTCCTTCATCTGAAACGGCTTGAGGCCACGACTGACCGGATGTTGCGGCGAGGCGATCTCCACCGCAGTGTCGTGGACCTGGATGGCGGAGTACCACTTTTTCTGGCCGTTCTCTTCCCAGTCGAAATAGCCGCCTGACCAGTCGAGGATCTGCTTTGCGTATTGATCGGGGGCGAAGGTCGAGAAGTGGAACGTGCAGAACCCACAGCCGCGGTCGATCTGCTTCTGGACCTGAGCCAGGTGTTCTGGCGAGCCGAAGTGCGGGGCCTCGGCGTAGAGGTCGCCATCGCGCCCGTCCGAGATCACCATGATCGTGTCGGCATTGTCGAGAGTTTTCGGATCGGTCGGCCACCCATCGAGGTGGTACTCGACTCTCACCTGCTGGGCGATGTTCGAGTTGTCGAGCATCACCTTGAGCAGCTTCACGCTCCACGGGTAGTCGTGAATGCCGTTTCCGACCGGCCCATGACTCTTCGGCCCGGCGATGAGGACGATCTTGCGCTGGGGTTCCGCAGAGAACGCGGAAGCTGAGAAGAAGAGGCAGCCGAGAATCAGGCCGGTCAAAAGTTGTCGCATCAGGGGGATCTCTGAGAAAGCGTTATTGCGAATATGCAGGCGATGAAATGAGGACACAGATGGCCACAAGTTCACATAGATTGAAGAGGATTCAGGGGAGGCAAGCAGTGGCTATTTCTCGCACGTGCACCCTCTTTGATCTGTGTCATCCCCTAAATCTGTGTCCCATTTCCCGATTCAACATCGAGCATCCATTGCTTCGTGCGTATGCCCCCTGCCGCACTGAACCCTCCGAGGCTGCCGCAGGCGCCGACGACGCGGTGGCAGGGGACGATCACCGGGACGGGGTTACTCGACATTACTGAGCCGACCGCCCGGGCCGCTCCCGCGGAGCCCGCCAGTTGAGCGACTTCACCGTAGGTCAGCGTTTCGCCGCGCGGGATCGATCGCACGATCGAAACGACTCGCTCCTGAAACTCAGTCAACGGTCGTTGACGCATGATTTTCACATCATCAAAGCTGACCTTCCTGCCAGCTGCATAGTTCTCCAGCTTCTTCCGCAGCTGGGGGGACCAGTCGTCCTCATCGGCACCGGCGGCCAACTCTCCGAGAGCTTGCTTCGCGGCCTTGGCTGACGGGTGGGCAAAGACCATCCGGGACAGCCCCTTGGAATTTCCCAGCAGTCCAAACCAACCAATGGCGGTCGGGAAAATTGCGAGTTGAAGCTTTGCGGGATCGGATGACTTTGCGGGCTGGGTAGCCTTGCGGGTGGCGAGCGCTGACATGAGAACCCCCAGAGTGAGTGATCGTCTGATCGATCGCAGTGTCGAACTAGGATATATGGTGCCAGCCCCCCCACCAGATTGCGAGGGTGGCGGGATGATTGGGCAGGGCGAGCGGGTGTCCATCTCGCGATTCGAGTCAATTTCTCAGCGGTGACGCCTGTTCCTCCATCGATTTTTGACACATCAGTCTGGAATGATTGATGATCGGCGGCAAACGCCGTACACTCTTCCAATGGCAGCCTTCCTTATTGAGTGTGACACGCTGAGCCCCGTTTTTTCGAGGCCCTCCGTGGTGCGCGGCTGCAATCTGAATAGCTTTCGGCCCGACTGGCCCATTCCCCCTGTGACCACGCGAATGAACACCGGCCTGCATGGCAATCCGGTCGCAGTCTTCGCCTCTCAGGGGTTGTCTGTTCACCTCGCTTCGTTCGATTCCCCGCTGCGGAGAGCAGGAAATCGGGCGTGGCGGTGTACCGTTTCTGCAACTGTTCTGGGAACAAGGAGACTTCCGTGAAAGATCGCATTCTGGACACTGGTCTGACCTTTGACGATGTTCTGTTAGTCCCAGCCTACAGCGAGGCACTTCCCTCCGATGTGGACGTTTCAACTCGTCTTACACGGAATATCACGATCAATATTCCCATCTTGTCCAGCCCAATGGACACGGTCACCCAAAGCGACATGGCGATCGCGATGGCCCAGGAAGGGGGCGTCGGCGTCATCCATAAAAATCTGCCGATTGAGAGGCAGGCCCTGGAGGTCGAACGCGTCAAACGCAGCGAGAACGGCGTGATCGTTGATCCCGTCAGCCTTTCCCCCAGCGCCAAAGTCCGCGAAGTCATCGAACTGATGGAGCAGCGGAACATCGGCGGAGTTCCGATTACGGAGAATGGGAAGCTGAAAGGGATCATCACCCGCCGAGATTTACGATTCCTCGAATCGAAAGAAATGCGAGTCGAGGAAGTGATGACGAAGGACAAGCTCGTCACAGCCCGCGAAGACACCAGCCTCAAAGACGCGGAACGCATCCTTCGCGAAAACAAGGTCGAGAAACTGCTGCTCGTAGACGATCAATATCAACTGAAGGGCTTGATCACGATCAAGGACATCGACAAGAACCTGCGATTCCCGAAGGCCAACAAGGACGCGCGGGGGAGATTGAGGGTTGGGGCAGCTGTCGGGGTGTATGACATCCAGAGAGCCCAGGCCCTGATTCAATCGGGTGTCGATTTTCTGGTTGTGGACAGTGCTCACGGACATTCCCGCAACGTCATCGAGACGGTGCAGGAGCTTAAGCGGCAATGGCCGCAGATTGACATCATCGCCGGAAACGTCGCCACCGCTCAGGGGGCACGCGATCTGGCACAGGCTGGTGCCGACGCCGTCAAGGTGGGCATCGGCCCGGGGTCGATCTGCACTACTCGCATCATCTCGGGAGTCGGTGTGCCTCAGCTCACCGCCGTGTCCGAGGCTGCTGCGGGGCTGGCCGGGACTGATGTGCCGATCATTGCGGATGGAGGCATCCGCTACAGCGGTGACATCACCAAGGCTCTGGCTGCGGGAGCAAGTTCGGTCATGCTGGGCGGCTTGCTGGCTGGCGTGGACGAAAGTCCGGGGGAAATGATTCTGTACCAGGGACGTACGTTCAAGTCGTACCGAGGTATGGGATCACTGGGAGCGATGGTTAAGGGCAGCAGCGAACGCTACCGCCAGACACTATCGGGAGACGAAGACAAAGCCCGCCCAAAACTGGTTCCCGAGGGGGTCGAAGGACGAGTCCCCTACAAAGGTCCTCTTCAGAATCTGCTGTACCAGCTGGTCGGCGGACTTCGAGCGGGGATGGGATACCTGGGTGTGGCGACGATCGCGGAACTTCGCACCAAGCCTAAGTTCCTCAAGATCACCGCGGCATCGGTGAGGGAGAACCACCCGCATGACATCGCTATCACGCAAGAATCACCCAATTACAGCACCTCGTACGGGGAATGATCCGGCCCAGCGCCGGTCATTGTGGAAGCAGTTCCTGACCGGTGCATTGTGCCTGTGTTTCGCGGGCTCTCTCCCTGCGAATGATCGGGAGGCCGTGAAGCCTCTCGATCGGCTGAAGCAGCGATCCGCACGGCAGCGCTGGCGGGAGATGCGCGGTGAAGTCGGACGCCAGCAGGAAGGCACTCCGTCGACCACTCCGCCCGTTGAGCCACAAGCTCCGGAGATGACTCCGTTCTCGACCTGGATGCGGACTCAGCCGCGTCCCATCCCGGCGAAGGGTTCCCAGCCAGTCGTCAGTGATGTGGACGTTCCAGCTGTGGCACCTGTTCCAGCAGCCGTGAGTGTCGATCCGGAAACGACAGGCGAAGTGGCCAACCGTCCCGGCGCCAAACCGCCAGCAGACATCAACGAGCCCACTCATCATTCCGGTTCGTTCGGCGATGTTGTGATTGAGTCGCGAACCGCAACTCCACGTCAACGCGTTGGAGTTCCGTTGCCTCACTGGCCATTCCAGGATGACCTGGATCTGGTGGGACAGGATCCCTTTGAGGAATCGAACGACGTGACCGATGCGTCGCGTCCAGCACCTGCTTCCGTGGCCACAGAGTCCAGCACTCCCGTTCAGGTCGCAGAGCTTCCCACCAATCAGGTCGCTTCGTCGAATCTCGTCGCCGACGATGTTCCCCCAGCTCCGCCGGCTGAGAACGCTCCTTTTCCCGAATTGGATGGCGATACCACCGAGACGGGCAAGTCACCGGTCCCTCTGGCCGATCCGGTCCATCGTCTGAAGGCCATCAGCGCGATCCAGCCGTTCTACGACTACACGCCCAACGGCGGAGATCCGAGCGAGACTCTCTGTCCACGGCCCGCGAACGCGGATCCCAGCAAACCGTACAAGCAGTGCCCCGAAGAATCCTCACTGCTTGAGAACGGCTCGCTTGAGCGAAACAATGCCGTGATGCCGGTGTATTGGACTGCGTCGAACGTCTACCACAACCCGCTCTACTTTGAAGACCCTGCATTGGAGCGAACGGGACATACCTTCTCCGATCTGGTCCAGCCCTTTGTGTCGGTCGGTCGATTCGGTGTCCAGTGCGTGGCCCTACCTTACTCGGTGGCACTCGACCCATACTGGAAGCACGAAACGCCACTTGGTCAGTATCGCCCGGGTGATGTGGCACCCAAGCGTCATCTGGCTGTGCCTCTCAATGCCGGGGCCGCTGCCACCGCCGCAGCTGCGTACACGGGAATCATTTTCCTGACCCCGTGATCGTGGAACTGTCGTGGGGACGTTTGGCAAGTGCTGGTCGGCAATTTATGCAGCCTGACCGGCAGATTGAAGATCTTGGGAACTCTGCCCTTGAGCGCTGCTGCGATGTGGCGTAGGGTTAATCGTTCGCACCGCATACGTGAGGTGTGAAGCGGTTCCACGGATGATCAGTCAGATGGCTTACTCCCGCACACATGGCGTTCGCATTGAGGACACCCGGATCTGGGTGATCCACCGACGCATGGAGTACGGACCGTTCGACTACAACTGGATTCCGAATCTCCGTGGGATCGAGTTGATGTTCCGCGGGTCGAAGTTCGGCGAGATCCTCAGCGAAGAAGAGATCTACGCCGACCTGAGCGAATTCCGACTGCCAATGCGGGTTGTCGAAGTGGCTGTGCTGGTCCTGGGCAATGCCCTGTACTCGGGTCTCAATGGATTCAGTGACGGTGAACGCCGCGATATCCTCGAAGATAGTTTGATTGCCGCTGGCTGTGATCGTTTCCTGCCGCTGACGATGGAATAGCTCTTCGTCGCGAATTCTCTCTGGACTGTGGATCGGCCTCTTGCCGCTGGCCATCAGCCATGAGCCTTTTCAGCCATTGGCCGTTCCCCCGCGGCCCCTTGTTGCTCGATGGCTGACCGTCCATACTCCGAGTGGTTCTCGTATCCTCACTCGCTCTGACGGAGAGTCTTCCATGCGGCAGCTCGTGCACTGGTGTGTTGTTGTCTTTGCAGTCTGTTCCTCGACAGTCGTCCAGGCGGCAGACTTCTTTTTCAAGGATGGCGACGTCGTCGTCATGATCGGCGACAGCATCACCGAGCAGCACCTGTACTCCAACTACGTCGAGATGTGGACCGTCACCCGCTTTCCGAAATGGAAGCTGACGTTTCGTAATGTCGGGATCGGTGGCGACCGCTCCCCAGGCGGCAATTCACGATTCACCCGCGATGTGCTGATTCACAAGCCAACCGCACTGACAGTGGACTTCGGCATGAACGACGGCGGATACGGTGAGTTCAGTGACAAGGTGTTCAAACCCTACATGGACGGACTGCAGGGGATGGCCGATCAGGTGAAGGCGGCCCACATTCGAGCTGCGTGGATCACACCACAACCGCTCGATGCCGGTGACCAGGGCCCCACTGCACTCGTCGGTTACAACAAGACGCTCGAAGAGATGTCAAAAGGTGTCAAAGAGATCGCCGGCAAGAATGGCGGACTGTTTGTTGACCAGTTCCATCCGTATCTCTCGGTCCTCGATGCCGCCCGGGCCAAGGGACCGAAGTACGATCGCATCACTGCGGGCGATGCTGTACACCCTGGTCCTCCGGGGCAGGCTCTGATGGCAGCTTCGATCCTCAAGGGACTCAGCTTCCCCACTCTGGTTTCCTCCGTCGAGATTAATGCCGCAGACGGCAAAGTGGTGGCCGCAACGAACTGTCAGATCGACAACGTCGCGACGAAGGATGGCGGGCTCAGCTTTTCCCGTCTCGATGGTGCGTTGCCCTTCTTCCCCGCAGAGGCTGCAGCAATTCTGCCGCATGCCCCGCTGCTCGAAGAACTCAATCACTACCCTCTCAAGGTCACCGGATTGGCAGCTGGGAAGTACGCTGTCCGCGTCGGGGGCC
>QWOR01000291.1 GCA_003669575.1 Planctomycetota bacterium
CACCAGCAACTTCACCACCGCAGAAGCCGACGCCGACATTGATCTCGGAACTCTCGCGGCCACCGGTGCCGTCACGCTCAACACCACCGGAACCAGCGGCAACGCCAGCGTCATCAACTCCACGGCTCTCGCTCTCGAGGGCACCATCAACGGCAACCTCAACGCCACGGCCACCACCGGCAACCTCTCCGACAGCAATACCCTGACTGTCACCGGAACCAGCGATTTGACTGCGGCCAGTGACATCATCCTGGATGAAGTGACCAACGACTTCATGGGCTCAGTGACCGCGAGCGGAGTGAACGTCGTCCTGACCGATGCGAATCAGATTCTGCTGGCGCAGGTCACCGCGTCCTCGCTCAAAGTTGATTCCGGAGCCAGAATCACCATCGGCACCGGAGCCGGAGAAGACCTGAATGTCACTGGAGCGGTCACTCTGAACGCCGCCTCCGAGGGTGTCACGGAAGCGGCCGGGTCGATCGTTTCGGCCAGTCAGCTGGAGTTGCTGGGAACAGGCGACTTTGCTCTCAACGAGGCGAATGCAGTCTCGACACTGGCAGCCAACATCGATGGTCCTCTGAGCCTGGTGAATGCTCAGTCGTTGACCATCGGAACCGTCAACACGACCAATGGCCTGACGACCGTTAACGACGATGTGAAACTGGACGTAACCGGCGACCTCGTGATCGGAACAGCGGGCGATCTGGGAGCCAATGATGTGTCCCTCGGGACCGGCAATCTCACGCTGGCTGTCACGGGCGGTGTGTCTGAGACCGCGGGGAACACCATCGCAGCGCAAGGTTTGCAAGTCATCGGTGGCAGCGGGGCGGTCAATCTGAACGAAGCCAACGCGGTCACGACATTTGCTGCCGATCGGACGGGGACTATCAGTTTCCGCGATGTCGACGATCTGACAATCGGGTCAGTGACCGACACCGCAATGACGCCCAATACGACGACCGAAGGCATCACCACGACCGGCTTCGACACCCGGATCACGACGGGCGGCCCGTTGACGATCAACTCGGCAATTAACCTGGGCGCTGCCGGCAATCTGACCCTCAACGTCACCGGTACGATCCAGCAGAACTCGAGCGGAACGATCACAGCCGCTGGGCTGGCTCTCACGGGCAGTGACAACACCACGGGTGTTAATCTCAATGCTGCCAACGATGTCGACACATTGGCTTCGGACTACCAGGGAGCAATCCACTTCGTCGATGTCGACGACCTGACGATCGGCCAGATTACCGACACAGCTCTAAGTGGTAGCCCAGCCATCACGGGTATCAGCAGCACAGCATCTGGGTTTGATGTCAGCCTCGAAACCCAGGGCAACCTCTTGATCGACGAGGATGTGAATCTCGGAACGAACGGTAACCTGACACTCGACGTGACCGGCACGGTCAATCAGAACTCGGGAGACACTGTCACCGCGAATGGACTACAGCTGCTCGGTCAGGGACAGGTTCATCTGGAAGAATCCGGCAACAGTGTTAAAGTCCTCGCCGCCAATCACCAGGGAACGATCAGCTACCGTGACTCGAATTCGCTGACGATTGGCACCGTGTCAGACTCCACCACCGGTAGCAGCACGAGTGGCATCACAAATGATGCAGACGTGAAGTTAACCGTCGGTGGCGACATCGACATTGATCAGGCAATCGATGTCACCGGGCAGGACCTGTTTCTTGACGCTACTGGAGCGATCACTCAAACCGCAATTGGCACCATCACCGCTGCGGGACTCGGCATCCATGCCGATGGGGGTGCCACGCTCGATCAGGCGAACGATGTTGACACGCTCGCCGCCGATACAGGTGGCAGCCTGACATTCCACGACACAGACGGTCTGGCGATTGGCTCTGTGACGGAGAGTGCTTCATCATCACCCACCACTCTCAATGGCATCATCACGAGCGATGACGATGTGACCATTTCGACCGCCAGTGGTGACGTAACTCTGATGCAGGCGATCAACGCCGGCACTGGCAACGTGTCTCTCGAAGCGACCACTGGCAGCATCGTCGATGGGAATGACGGCCAGACACTGATCACTGCGAAAGATCTGTCACTCATCGCGAAGACAAACATCGGGGATATCACCGACTTCGCGGCCGGGACCGGAAATGCCATTGATTTCGCCCTGTCGGGACAGCTGAAGAAGGCGAGCGTCAGCGACGCGGGCGGCGAGATCTTCCTGAACGCTCAAGGAGATTTGGTGGCTGCCGCCAGTTCCATCAATGTGGGGGGTACCAACGTTGCCTCCGCAATTCTGCGAGCGACCGGCGGCAACATTGATGTCGGCACGGCGATTGGTGTCTTCTCATTGAGTTCGGGAGACAACCTTGGTTTGGAGGCTGTCCGCGACGGAGTCAACGGCGGTACGCTGACACTGCCCGATGCTGGACTGAACGTTGGAACGGGCGATCTGCGACTACGCGGTGATGTCGATGTGAAGGACGCTGCGGGACGAAACCTCGGTCCGCTCGTGGCCGACGACCTGTCCTTTACCAGTGGAGGCAGCGGCGGAGCGACCACTCTCAACACATCGGTCAACACCCTGACGGCAGTGGTTAACGGCAGCGGCGCAGCTCTCACCGTGTATGAAGCGGATGGACTGACGCTGACCAGTGTGACGACCAATGACGGCAACCTGACCGTGAATGCCTCGCAGATAGCTGCGGGAGACATCACGATCATCGATGCAAAAGCCGGAGCAGGCCGCGCCACGCTGGCAACGACGGCCAATGGCGGAGGTCAGATCATCGATGGTGACAGCGTCGACAGCAGTACCACCGCCGACATCACAGCTGCCGAGATCGACCTGCAAGCCGGAACAGGAATCGGCAACTCCAACAAGCTGGAGGTTGCCACAACGAGTTTTGCAGCGACGACAGCCACCGGTGACATCAACGTGCGCGATGCGTCGGGGGACCTGACAATAGCAGCACTGACTGGCGGGACGAGTGGTGTCAGCATCACCGCCGGTGCAACGGGCGATGACATCTGTGTCACGACGATCGGAGCACTGTCAGTTGATGCCAAGGTCTCCAATGCGGGACTCGGTGACCGGGCCATTCTGCTGGCCTCTGACGGAACAGCTGCAACGAACGATTTGTCGATCAATGCCAACGTCACGATGACTGGTGGAAACGGTAGCATCACGCTGCTGGCGGGCGACACCGTGTCCTTTTCCGGAACATCGACGACCAGTGCTGCTGGGACTGGTACTGTCCAGGTGCGGGCCGGACGGGCCTTCAATAATGGTGGAGTGGAACTCGCTGGCAGTGCCGATGGCGACATCACGATGAATGATGGAGCCGTCATTCAGTCGGACAACGGTGACATCACCTTGTCCGCTCCAGACAACATCCAGCTGAGTGTGGTCAATGCGAACGTCGGGGGGGCAACGGGCGACCTCTTTATCACTGCCGACGCCGACAACTCGGGGAGCGGTGCGATCACGGAGGCCCTGACCGGTGAGGCTCCCAACCTGATCGGTGATGTGACCACTCTTAGTGCCGCCACCGGAATCGGGTCGGCAGGTGGAAGTGCGGACATCGACACCTCGATCGGAACGCTGATCTCCACGAATACCACCAGCGGCAACATCAACATTCAGGAGACTAACACACTCATCATCGGTGGAACCGGAGTCCAGACCCAGCAGGGCAACGGCAACATCAGTATTAATGTCGACGCAGGCTCGCTAACCGTGAACAGTGCCGTCACTGCAGACGGTTCCGGCCTTGTCACTCTCAACGCCGACGCCGGAACGATCAGCCTCAACGCGAATGTGAGTTCAACCACCGGGAACATCGCAGTCACCGCTGATTCCGTCAGTCAGGCAGCGACCATCTCCACCGGCGGAACCGGGACGGTCCAGGTCACAGCCGATAATGGCGCGATCACGATGCAGGACGGGACATCCACATCGACAGACTCCGGTGAGATTAGTTACTCGGCAGTGGGTGACGTGTCACTGAGCCAGTTGCAGTCCAACAGCGGCCCACTGAACGTTACGGCGGACTCCGACTCCAGCGGAGCTGGCGCGATCATCGACAACCTGACTGGTGAAACTTCGAACCTCGTCACCACAGGGACTGCCACCCTCCAGGCTGCCACCGGGATTGGGGCAGCTGACGACATCGACATCACGATCGGGACGCTGGTCGCGACGAACACCACCTTGGGAAACATCTCGATACAAGAGACTGACGGACTGGTGATCGATGGAACCGGAGTGCGAACGCTGGGCGGATCGGGCAATATCCTGGTCGATGTCGATGCTGGCAACCTGACCGTCAACAGTGTTGTCACCGCCCACGGCGACGGGAACGTGACCTTGAATGTGGATGCCGGCACAGCTGACCTCTCGGCAGCCATCAACTCGACCACGGGCAATCTTGTCATAACCGCCGACAGTGTGAACCAGAACTTCGGTGGCAACCTGAACACCGGCACCTCTGGTCCGCAAGCGGGCACCATCGGGGTGACGGCGGACAATGGCGCGATCACTATGGCCGACGGAACATCGGCCACCTCACACACGGGTACGATCACATACAGCGCAACGGGCGATGTCGCTCTCGGACTGCTTTCCGCCACTTCTGGAAACATCAGCGTCACGGCGGGAGCTGGATCTTCAGTCAGTGGAGCAATCACAGACAACACCACCGCCGAAACATCAAACATCGTTACGACCGGAACGGCCACGCTGACTGCCGAGACGGGAATCGGTGCTGGGGGAGGGACAGCTGACATCGAAACCGCTGTCGCTTTGCTCGACGTGACGAATACCACCAGCGGTGACATCGACATCACAGAGACGGATGCCGTACGAATCAATCAGCTTTCGCAGTCAGGAGGCGGGAACGCGACGGTCCGCACGACCAACGGGACGATCACGGTCAGTAACTTGAATGCAGCCCCGAATGCAATTGTGATTAACAACGGTGGATCACTGCTGCTCGATGCAAATGGAGCTGCCGCGAGCGTGATTGTCGATGACGGAATCCAGGCGGTCGGTGGCAACATCACGATCGTGGCTGATCAGTCAGTCATCGCCACCTCGGCACCGATCACAGCGGTCTCGGGCAACGGAAACATCAGTCTCCAGGCGGGCAACAGCATCCAGATCCTGGATCCGGGTAACTTGAATCCTGTCGATGTCTCCGTAGAAGGTACCGGCAAGATATCGTTTATCGCCACGAATCAGGTGGTCCTGGGAAGCCAGAACCCGACCGTAGTTCCGAATGCCACACAACACACGGTCCCCAATGATGTCCTGGTTCAGACCGGCACAGGCAGTATCACGAACGTTCTGCCACTAGGCTACAACATCCAGGCCCCACAGATTCTAGCTTCGGGTAAGGCGGTCTTGAGCGTGACGATCGGGCGGCCCGGCGAAACGAATCTGGCAGTGCGAGTCTTCTGGGGTGATGGGACCGTGGAGACCTTCACGGGACTGACCGCCGGAACCTACTCGTTCGAGCACGTCTACACGAGCAACCCCAACATATCGGATCCTTCTGCCCCGATTCTGGTCAACGCTCAGGTAATTCACGACCCCGGAATTGAAATCCGTGCCACGAACGTCAACACGTCCGTACGTTCGATTCCAAACACGGGAGTCATTTTCCCTCCCGCGATTCCGGCGCAGAATATCAACGCCGACTTGAGCGCAGCTGTGTATGCCCCGGGATCACCTGACTACGCAGTCCTGCAACCGAATGTTCAGTTCAAGCCGGGCGATGTTGCCAACCCGGGCGGTGTCGTGTTCCAGGACACGACACTCTTGGCCACAACGGTCCCGCTTCCCGGCCTCGGGCTGTCTGGTGCCGTGTTCGACACGACGCCTGCAGTCAACTATCTCACGTTCCCTGAAGCCCCCAAAGTGATCGACCTGCAGTCACAGGGCGTGGTTCAACTGTCGGCCGGAACACAGAACCAGGCAGATATCGTTCGGCCAGACGAATCCATTCTGGTAGAGCGTGTGGTCATCCTCGAGGTGCTTTCGCCCGACGGATCAATTTTGCAGCGGGTCGTATTGCCGGAAACAACGCTCGACGACATGCACGATGTCATCGGACGATTGCCGGACGGTGGATATCGCTTCCTGCTGAAAGAACCGGGAGAAGACCGTCTGCGTCTGCTGCTGGAGTTCAATGTCCGCCAGGGGAAGATCGCGGACGAGAGTGACTCATCCGATCGCCCACCATCGACGGGACACAAGAAGCTGCTCATACCGCAGGACGGCAATCCCGAAGGGAAGACAGAGGGAACTGAACCCGCTGCACCAAACGTGCCGGGGGACTCAATCATGCAGGCGCTGCCTCGTCACGAGGAATCCCACACCATCGGGCAGGGATCTGTTGAACAGGCCGAGCATGCGACCTCTCCCGGTCTAACCAGATGGTCCTCGATGGCAGCACGTCTGGCGTGGACGCGAGCGACCCAGCACATCGATCCCCGGAGCACTGCTGAGGTCCCGAGCGACGCTTCTGATGCGGGAGCGACTGACGCTCCGACAGACACCTCAGCTGCGACTTCGGACTCCCGTGATTACAACGCCACAGGTCGAGTGGCTGCCTCCGTGGGGGCGGCCGCGGCAATCGCTGGTCTTCACTCCGGCACCGGAAACCACGAAAACTCGAATCATGAAACGGCCCTGTTGAGCCGCGCGGCCCGGCTGTTTCGGAAGATTCACAACACCCTGCGGGGAAAGAGTGCCTCGAATCCTCAACTGCGTGATGAGGCATTCTGACGCAGAGATCCGTTCACATAGCTCATAGACGACACGAGAAGGTCTCGTCGTCATTCGGAGTGTTACGATGTTGAAATGTCCGTCATGTGCGAAACGAGTCCTCGGCCAGGATCTGGTCTCGGGGATCTGTTCGCATTGTGGTGCCCGGCTGGGTGGAAGTGTCGATTCCCACGTTTTGCCGTCCGGAGACAGCCAGGATCAGCCAGCGGGATCGGACGATCAAGCTGGTGTCGCGAATTCGCCAGAAGGCGAAGTTGATCCGGCGAACCTCGACAAGACATTCGTTTCGAATTCCTTTGCCTCGGATTCCAATGAGTCGGCGACTGTCGCCTCGAACGACTCTGACGATGTCGAGCCAGGTGACATTTCAAAGACCTTTGTTTCAAATGATTTCTCCCAGGGATCATGGGCTCCTGACGATCCGGGAGATGGCGCCGGTCCAATCGATCGCACGATGGTGATGCAGGACCGCGACGATGAGGACGCGGCCACTCTCGATAATACCTATGTCAACGAGTCCTCGGAGGCCTATCTCCCAAACCCCGGCGTGGCCCGCACGATTGTTTCGGACGAGGCCTCAGACGATGTTTCAGAATCTCTGGCGAAAACGCTGGAGTCGGTGTGGGGACCCGAAGATGAACAGGGAGACGCGAATCCCAGCGTCACGATGAAGGCTCGCGAGCAGAACCCTCCGCCGGAAACCAAACGCACCCTCGTCATCAAGACGAAGTCGCTGGTCCAGCAGTCACCGGGGGAGAACGTCAGCCGATCGGGAGGCGAACCGGAGTACGAACTGCTGCGAGTACTTGGCGAGGGGGGAATGGGGGTGGTCTACGACGCCCGCCAGACCTCGATCGACCGCAACGTCGCCCTCAAGATGATCAAGGGTGAAGCGGCCACCAATGCCCGTCAGAAGGCCAAGTTTCTGGCCGAAGTCGTCGTCACAGGGGACCTGGACCACCCCAACATCGTCCCGATTTATGATGTCGGTGCGAATGCCCAGGGGAACCTGTTTTATTCCATGAAGAAGGTGCAGGGGACACCCTGGGAAAAGGTCCTCGAAAAGAAGTCGCTGTCCGAGAACATCGACATTCTGCTGCGGACTGCGGACGCCGTCGGTTTTGCCCACGCCCGCGGGGTCGTTCACCGCGACCTGAAACCCGAAAACATCATGCTGGGGGAGTTCGGAGAAGTCCTGGTCATGGACTGGGGACTGGCCCATCCTCTGAAGGGTTTTCGTAAGTCCTCATCCATCACCGGTTCGGTGTCGATGGGAGGAACCCCAGCCTACATGGCTCCGGAGATGGCGACCGGTCCCATCGAAAAGATCACTCCCGCCAGCGATATCTATCTGCTGGGAGGGATCTTGTACGAGATCCTGACCGGCTCAGCTCCGCACTCCGCCAAGTCACTGATGAAGTGCCTGATGGCGGCGGCCCGCAATGAGATCGTGCCGACGCAAAAGACCGGAGAGCTGATTGATGTCGCGTTGAAGGCCATGGCCACTGACCCCAAGGACCGTTACCAGGACGTCAAAGAGTTTCAGTCGGCGATCCGCGATTACCAGTCGCACTCCGAGAGCGTACTTCTCTCCGCCCGCGCGGAAGACGACCTCAAGGTCGCGAAGAGCTCGGATGACTATCAGCACTACTCACGGGCTCTTTTCGGTTTTCAGGAGGCCTACGAACTCTGGTCGGCGAACAAACGGGCTCAGTCGGGCATCTCGCAGGCCAAACTGGCGTATGCCGAGAGTGCCAAACGCAAAGGCGACTACGACCTCGGTGTGTCCCTGCTGGACACCGACAATCCTGAACACACGGCACTAAGGCGCCAGTTGATCGAGTCGCAGAATGATCGAGTCTCCCGACAGCGACGCCTGATCTTCCTCAAGCGGGCTGCAATGGGCCTCGTCGCGATGGTATTTGTCATCATCACGGGTGCGGCTGTCTGGATTCGTCAGGAGCAGCAGGTTGCAATCCATGAAGCGGAACGTGCGCGGACAGCGGAGAGCGTCGCTGTAGAACAGAAGATGCTGGCCCAGAATGCCGCGGACGAAGAAAAGAAAGCCAAAGAGCTGGCAATCCGCTCGGAACACGAAGCCGTCAAACAGCGTGAAGTCGCGGAATCCCAGCGACAAATCGCGGTGGCAGAACGCATGAAGGCCGTGGAAGCTCAGAAGCTGGAAGAACAGGCCAAGGTCGCCGCAATTGCCTCAGAGAAAGTCGCCGTTGAGGAACGGGAGAAAGCCGTCCAGGCGAAGCAGAAGGAAGAGTACGAATCGTACATATCAAAGATTGGACTGGCAGCGTCCCAGATTGAAAAGAACGCATTCGACCCCGCCCGGGTTGTCCTCGAATCGTGCAAGCCGGAACTGCGCAACTGGGAGTGGGGGCGTCTGATGCATCTCTGCTCGCAAAGTGTGCGTGCATTCACCGCTCAATCGCCTCTCGAAACATTGGCAATCGATCACTCGGGTCAGCGGTTTGCATCGGGTGGCTGGAACGGACTCGCGAACATCTGGGA
>QWOR01000296.1 GCA_003669575.1 Planctomycetota bacterium
CGCGACTTTGACGATGCGATCTCCATTGATCAGCACGAAGACGGCAGCTGGACACTGGGCGTACATATCGCCGACGTTTCGCACTTTGTGGCTGTCGACTCGGAGCTCGACAAAGAGGCGAGTTCTCGCGGCAACAGTGTCTACCTGCCAGGCCGGGTGCTGCCGATGCTTCCGGAAATCCTGTCGAACGGGCTGGCGAGCCTGCAGGCAGACCGCGTGCGATTCACGATGTCGGCCTTCATGGACATCAACACCGACGGCGAGGTCACATCTACGCGGTTCTCGAACAGTGCCATCCGCGTGAAGCATCGGTTCAGCTATGAACAAGTCTCCGCGATCATCAATGGCCCGAAGAAACGCCCTGATGACCTGACCAAGGACGTATGGGACACCGTCTGGCGGATGCGAAAGCTGGCCCGCACGTTGCGAACTCGGCGGTTTGATCTGGGGGCGATCAATCTCGAACTCAGCGAGGTGAAGATCGACCTCGACCGCGATGGCCGCATGACCGGGGCGCACCTGGTCGAAGGGGACGAAAGTCACCAGATGATCGAGGAGTGCATGCTGGCGGCCAACATTGCCGTGGCACGCAATCTGACCGAATCCAAGGTGCTGCACCCGCGACGCATCCACCCTGAACCGACGCCCGCCCGACTGGAGATCCTGCAGGACTTCGTGAAGGCCATCGGGATTCCGGTCCCGCGCTTGCGGACTCATGCCGACATGCAGGCCCTGCTGAAGAAGGTCCATGGCACGCCGCAGGAATATGCCGTGAACTTCGCCCTGCTGCGGAGCTTGAAGCAGGCGACCTACTCCACGAAGCTGGAAGGCCACTTTGCCCTGGCCGCCGAGGACTACTGCCACTTCACCAGCCCGATCCGGCGGTATCCCGATCTGGTCGTGCATCGACAGCTGAAACATCTGATCGCCCAGCGCCCCAAGCGGGATGGATTCAGTTCAGACTATCTCGACTTCGTGTGCGAGACCTGCTCGCTGACCGAACGCCGGGCCGCCGATGCTGAACGGGCCTTGTCACAGATGAAGCTGCTCTTATTCCTCCGCGACAAGATCGGGCTGCGGATGGAAGCAACAATCACGGGTGTCGACCGCTACGGGTTCTTCGCCCGGGGACTGGAGATCCCTGCAGAGGGACTCGTCCCGTCATCAACACTGCCGGGTCCGGAGACCTACGAATACGACCGCGCAGCCCAGCGACTCATCGGCCGCAAAACCGGTCGCACATTCCAGCTCGGCGACCATGTCGTCGTGGAGATCGCCAAGGTCGACCCCGGCCGGCGTTCGCTCGATTTCAAACTCGTTGGCAGCGGGCCGGGCAAACACGGCCGCAAAACAGCCGAATCGGGCCACCGCTCCCGTTCGCAGGACGCAGGTCACGGAAACGAAAAGCGACCATCAAAGAAATTAGGGAAAGGCCGCCGACCGGAAGGAGCCGTTGCCCCCAAGCGTGACTCCAAGAAACGAAAACGTAAGAAGTAAGGCGGTGAAAGACTGTGGCGATTTCTCGGATTTCAGTTCGCAAACAGCACCGACGACACCCCGCCTGGCTCTGATCGAGTCCATAATCAACAAGAAGATTCAACGCGGAAGGACGCAGCGTAACCAGAGGGTTTACTTGGTCATTTCCGCCTCTTTCCTCTGTGGTGAAATTGATCCCTCTCGTCGCCCGATGAAAATCGGATGAAATCGGCCGATGGGAACTGGCATCGTCCGACACGTGGGGACTCTCCTATAATTCCGGCAAGCGGCCCACTTCATGTTGGTGGAAGGATTCACTCATGGCGAAGAAATCGGTCAAGTCTCGCGCCGTCGGTCAGCCCCAGTCGCACAACCACACGATCGGCAGCTACCTGATCAAGCGGTTGCAGGATTATGGCGTGCGGGATGTCTTTGGCATTCCCGGCGATTTTGTTCTGAGCTTTTATGACCAGTTGCAGAAGAGTCCGCTGCGGGTCATTGGAGCCACTCGCGAAGACAACGCCGGGTACGCAGCTGACGGGTACGCCCGCGTGAATGGCATGGGGGCTGTATGCGTGACCTACTGCGTCGGCGGGTTGAGTTTGTGTAACTCGATCGCCGGAGCCTACGCCGAAAAGTCTCCGGTCGTCGTCATCAGTGGGGCCCCGGGTGTTGAAGAACGCCGCAACGACCCGCTGCTGCACCATAAGGTCCGCGACTTCAACACCCAGCGTGAGGTCTTTGAAAAGATCACCGTCGCCACAGCTTCACTCGATGACCCGCAGATCGCCTTTCGCGAAATCGACCGCTGCCTCGAAGCAGCGGCTCGGTACAAGCGACCGGTCTATATCGAGATCCCCCGCGACTGCGTGGATGAACGCCCGGAGTACCCGTATCAGGAGAAAGTGACTCAACTGGCCAGTGATCCCGATGCCTTGGAGGCTTCCCTCGTGGAAGCCTTTGAACGACTCCAGGCCGCCCAAAAGCCCGTCCTGATCGTAGGGATCGAAGTTCATCGTTTCGGGCTGCAGAAATGGGTGCTCCAGCTGGCGGAGAAGTACAACATCCCGATGTGTGCGACGCTGCTGGGCAAGTCAGTCGTCAGCGAAAAACACCCGCTCTACCTGGGCATCTACGAAGGAGCGATGGGCCGCAAAGAAGTGACCGAGTACGTCGAGTCGTCGGACTGCGTCGTGCTGCTCGGCGCATTCATGACCGATATCAACCTCGGGATTTTCACGGCTCACCTCGACCCGGGACGCTGTATCTCAGCCACAACCGAGAAGCTGCGGATCGGGCACCACCACTTCCACGATGTCCTGTTCGAGGATTTTCTCAAAGGGCTGACAGAACTGTCGATCAAACCCAAGAAGAAGACGCCACTGCCCCGGCGCGAAGCCCCTCCACTCGGAAAACGACCGGCAAACGAACCAGTCACGATCGCGTCACTGTTTGAACACATCAACTCCATTCTCGACGACGAGATGGTGGTCGTCGCTGACGTGGGCGATTCGCTGTTTGCATCAAGCGACCTGACTATCCACAAGCAAACCGAGTTCCTCAGCCCGGCCTACTACACATCCATGGGTTTCGCGATTCCGGCCAGCGTCGGCGTCCAGGCCGCGAACCGGAAGCTGCGACCGATTGTCCTGGTGGGGGACGGGGCATTTCAGATGACGTGTCTGGAGCTGTCGACCGCAGCCAGACACGGGTTCAACCCGCTGGTGATTGTTCTGAACAACAAGGGGTACACCACGGAGCGATTCCTGCTGGAGGGTCCGTTCAATGACATCCTGAACTGGGAGTATCACCGCTTGCCCGATCTGCTCGGGGCTGGCTGGGGGTTCGAGGTGCACACGGTCGGAGAACTGCACCAGAGCGTGAAAGCGGGATTGGCCAAGACGGACGGGTTCAGCCTGCTGAATGTGCATCTCAAGCCTGATGACACCAGCCCGGCACTGCGGCGACTGGCGGAGCGGATGTCAAAACAGGTGTGACGCGCCCCCCGCTGTGCCCCGACATTGTCTGATGGTCGGACCAACCTGGCAGGTCGTGAGCGCACTTGCTTGGGGTGCAAGAGGTCGTCGTTCTTCGGGTGGTGTTTGACTCGCCAAGACGAATCTTACTCGACCAGCAAAAACTGCCTTCAAACTCTGCCCATTTCCTCCATCACGCTTGCTTGACGGTCACTCCTTGGCCCGATATCGTTCGCCCGTCTGGAAATCGGCGAAGATTCGCTCATCGCTGCCTTTTCGACAACCGATCAAACTGATGCAAACCGCACCAGAGGATTGCATCAACACGAGGGGGATTAGCTCAGCTGGTAGAGCGCTTGCATGGCATGCAAGAGGCCACCGGTTCAAGTCCGGTATCCTCCACTCGTTCAAAGCCCCTTGTCTTGCAATGCCTTACGGCACGCGAGGCAAGGGGCTTTTGAACTTTCTGCGGTCCCAGAAGGATTTCGCGCAGAGCAGGTGTGCTTCCATAATTGCTATCTTCAATCATGCTTCGAGATTGCTGCATTCCCTAAGTCGAAGATTGGAACCTCGAAGATAATTTCTCTCAAATCGGACTTCTGTTCGTGTCTGACTTGGACTCGCCAGTCGCAGTAGTCATTGATGCGAGTGCGATGGGACAGACCATCAGACGCCAAGAGGGGCTGCTTGCCAGAGGAGGGCAATTTCCCTGGTATCTGGAAGGAGACCGGCAATACGGTTGCCGCCGATTCGAGCGAGGTCCGTGTGACGGTGAGCTGGCGAATATCTTCGTAGATTGTCTGAGTCAGTGACGATGACTGTCCGTTACGGCTCCGCTCCATTCCGGTGACCATATCAACCAAGTCTTCTCTCCCATCCGGTGAGGAACGAGTACTTCGTGTCATATCACATCGAAGAGCGATGCGCATGACTGTGCCTTCGGGGATCAGTTCCGGAATCGTGACCGCTCCTTCAAATCGTCCGCCAATCACGCCGGGGAGCGTCTCCAGTTGGATGCTGGAGCGATTCCAACAGCGATTCACCCAAAGCAAGCGAAAGAAGATCAGCAGGAAACATCCGACAGCTCCCAAAAACAAATAGACGAGAGTCGCATTCTTCAGTGAGGCGAAGTAGATCCCCATCGGCACAACGACAAGACCATACAGGGCGGATGCGATGATCGTGACCCACAGTGTCTTGTGGTTCGACAAGCGAATCGACTTCTCGGCCCAGTCCACCTGCCACATCCACGGCTGATCGGGATACTGCCGCATCCGCTGCCGCGTGACTTGCGAGGACCAGAGATGCCAGGCCAGTCCGACGAAGGTGAACAGACCCACCAAGACCGGTCCGCAGACCAACGCGATCAGCCGGGCAAGTTCTCCCGCATGCCACGGCTGCCCCTGAATTGCACTGGTGGCATACTTCAGCAGTGGTGTGACGAACCCCAACCCAATCAGGATACCGAGGACACAGACGCATTGCGCGAAGACGCAGATGGCGACTTCAATCAACCGGGGCATTTGTGACTCTCCATCAGATGAATCCACGTGAAAAGTGGTCCAGACGCTGGTCCATGACGAGGCTCTGCAGCTTTCATGAAAGTGGTTCCGACAATATATGAGTCATTTCGCCTACAGGAGAACCGAATTCGCGGACTCCGGTCAGAAAAAGTTCTACTCGTGTCCTCCCGCCTCCACTCTTCAAAGCTCCTCGATGGAAACGTCGAGGTGCTTTGTTGTTTTTGCGGCGTTCGTTAGGGTATGGAGACGGATGTCGGAATCAGCGCGGATCGACAGCCGGCTGCGATCCCCTGTGAGACCCCGAAATGTACAAAGCCGCGCTCTTGGCGCTCGTCGTGTTGCCCCTCAGCCTTCTGGCCGGTGAGAGCTCTCCACAGGATATCGGCAGCCGGAAACAGCTGTTCATTGATGAGCGATTTATCGCCCAGAGTGACCGGGTCACGCTGCAAACCAACCCGGGACAGAAGCTGGGGCAGATCCTTGATGGGGACGGTCAGCCCTTGATGGGGCATGTCAGCCGGGTCATCGAGGATCAGGGTAAGATCCACATGTACATCGGCCACGACGGCGTAGCGATTTATGAGAGTGACGACGGGCTGCACTTCACGGCCACTGGACGATCGATCGGCGGGGGAACTTTCTCCACGATCTTTCTCGACCCACACGACCCGAAACCGGAACAGAGATACAAGCTCTTTCTGCTGAAACACCAGTCGCCGTTCAATCCCGCCACCGATGGTGTCTACGCGTTCGTCTCGGGCGACGGCCTGAACTTTACCGAGGTAGGGCGTGTGCTTAACCGCTTCACCGATAACCCGACGATCGCCTTGTGGGATGAACGAATCGGGAAGTACGTCGTCTATCTCCGGGCGCTGGCCTATGACAATCCGAATCAGCGACGCATTGCCCGGATCGAGGTCGACAATCTGCTCCAGCCCTGGGCGACTCGCGAGTCGAAAGATCCCCGCCCATTCATGGACATTGAGAATGCAACGGTCGTCCTCGCTGCCGATGGCGGGGACGACCCCGACTCGGACATCTATTACAACGCAGCCACGATCTATGAAGAAGCTGCGGATACTTATCTGATGTTCACAACGCAGTTCCGGCACTTGAATTCGAAACGTCATCCGTTCGTGAAACCACCACGGCCCGGACAGTGGGAGGACTTTGGCCCCCTGGAAGTTCAGCTGGCGGTGAGTCGGGACGGGATCAACTGGAAGCGTCCGAGCCGCGAGGCCTACTTCCCGATGGGACTGCCCGATGAGTGGGACCGCTGGTACACCGTGATGGGGCCGGGCGTGGTCCGGCGCGGTAATTACCTGTACCAGTACTACAACTCGTCGGGGCGGCTGCACGACGGGGCAATCCTGCGTGAGGAGTACGAGAACTCCGCCAAACAACTCGGAGGCATCGGCATCATCCGACAACGACTCGATGGTTTCATGTCGGCCGATACTGACCACAAGGGGGGCTGGCTGACGAGTCCGTCACTGAAGTTCTCGGGCAACCGGTTACGCCTCAATGTTGATACCGGAGCGATGGGAACGGCGTTTGTCGAACTGCGGGACGCCAACAACCAGTCCATCCCGGGCTTCACGCTGGACGAGTGCGAGGAGATCGGCGGGAACTTCATTGACCAGGCTGTCTATTGGAAAGGCAATCCGGATGTGAGTTCCCTCAGCGGCCAGTCCATTCGAGTTCACCTCCAGATGAAACGGGCGAAGCTCTACGCGTTTCAGTTTAAGGCGGAGTGATCACGCGGCCCCATGCTACTTGGAGCTTCGGCGTTTCTCGGGTTGTGCGGGTTGCTGAATTCCATTGAGCAGCGACTCCAGAACCAACCGGGCAATCTCGCGTGGTTTGCGGTGTGCGGCGACTTCTGTGTTATCGAGTACTCCATCGAGGATGAGCATGGCAGCTCCATGAAGAGCTGACCAACCCACGAGAGCATGCTCCTGGATGGCCCCCTCGCGGATGACTCCAGCTTGCTCGTTGGCCCGCAATTCGCTCTCAAAATGCAGAAATGTGGCGTCTTGAGCAGCCTTGAGTTCGCTCGTTCGATTCCGCGCGACATCACTGGAGAACATCACGCGAAAGAGAGCCGTGTGTTTGACCGCAAAGTCCATATAAGCCATCCCCACACGGACAATACGTTCACGCGGATCGACGATTCGCTTTCCCGAGTTTTTCAGTGCGTCCAGCAACAGCCCCTGACCTTCGATGGCTAACTCCACCAGAAGATGGGTGCGGCTCGGGAAATGCCGATAGGGCGCATTGTGAGACACACCCGCCGCTCGCGCTGCTTCCCGGAGCGTAAATCCCTGCACCCCATTTACTGCAATGAGGGAGAGCGTCGCATCAAGCAGACTGCGACGCAGATCGCCGTGGTGAAATGCGATTTTCCCCGGGTTGTCTGGAATCGTTGTGTGATCGCTCATGTCACTTTTGTACCGAAACAATGTTGACATCGTCAACATGCAGTGGCTATGTTGCTCGTGTCAACATCAAAAACCAACAATGACATGGGAACAGTCCGTGATGGCCAGCAGGAACGAAATCCCATGGGACCAGATCGCTCATCGACGTGAAGACAATCCAAGCCTGGCGCTCAACCTGAATTGATCAGAGGGAGAAGAGAGAATGATTCAGACCATGATTCACTGGTTCCTGAGTCTCATATACGGTCCCGGCACACTGTTCCTTGAACACGCGGAACGCGCGCATCTGGTTGCAGTGGGTTTTGGAATCCTGCTGGCTGTCTCTCTGCTACGAGCGGGTATGCTCCGTCGAATGACCCAACTCGGAGTCCTGGTCACGACTTGCGCTTGGGTTCTGTTTGGTTTAGATGAACAAAAAATGCAGGGGCAGGGTTACAACATTCGAGCCGACTATTTCTTCAAATGGCCCGTGTTGCTCGCCATCACTTTCATCGCAATAGTCTTTGTGGTTCGAGATCTGATGGCCAGTAAATCCATCTGTGTGGATCCTGCCAATAAACGTTAAGCAAGAAGCCCCGCTGAAGCGAATCAGTGACTTGCAGCACTGAGTCCAGCGGAAGCAGTCGCATGGGACTCCAGGACAACCTCTTCCTTCCTGGGTTTCTGAAACCAGCCGCCGAAGAGCGAGTAGCAGACCGGCAGCACGATCACGGTAAAGAGCGTACTGGTCATGACGCCGCCGATCACCACGGTGGCGAGGGGGCGCTGGACCTCCGCTCCGGCCCCGGAGCTGATCGCCATGGGCACAAAGCCGACACTCGCAACCAGAGCGGTCATGATGATCGTTCGCAGGCAGTCATCGCAGGCATACTTGATCGCGTCGCCCAGTGACATGCCGGTCTTGCGGGCTTCGCGAATGGCGGAGACGAGCACCATCCCGTTCAGCACCGAAATTCCAGACAGAGTGATGAACCCCACAGCTGCAGAGATCGACAACGGCATCTCGCGCCAGACCAGCCCATAGATTCCACCGATGCACGCGAAGGGCACGCTGATGAATGTGACGAGTGTGTCGAATTTGGTCCGGAAGGAGAGATACAACATCCCTACGATCAAGAGCATGGCCAGCGGCACCACCAGAGTCAGACGTTTCTGAGCCCGCTGCATGTTCTCGAACTGACCGCCCCATTCCAAGCGGTAACCCTCGGGGATCTTCACGGCGGCATTGATCTTTGCCTGAGCATCGGCGACGAAGCTGCCCACGTCACGTCCACGCACGTTGCACTGCAAGGTAATACGCCGCTGACTCCACTCACGAGAGATCAGCCGTGGACCATCGACCATGCGGATATCCGCCACGCGAGAGAGCGGAACTCGCTCACCATTCGGAGCTGCGACGAGGATGTTGGCGATCTCCTCCGGACTCGAACGGAACTGATCGGGCAAGCGAATGGTGAGCGGAAACCTCAGCTGTCCTTCCATGACCAGGCCGACCTCTTTGCTGCCGAGTGACTCGATGATGTCGAGCAGCTTCTGTGCGGGGATGCCGTAACGGGCAATCTGATCCTGCTTGATGGCGATCTGAAGAATCGGCTGGCCGAGCATCTGTTCGGTCGACAGGTCCGCACATCCGGGCACGTCCTTGAGGACGGCTTCCAGCTTTTTGGCGGTGCCGA
>QWOR01000288.1 GCA_003669575.1 Planctomycetota bacterium
AGCAGCGGAACTCGGGATCAACTCCGAGGGCCGCTGCTGGCGTTTCCCCCAAGTCCTCGAAAACTCCGGCAAATCCCCCCGCCCCGGGTCCCAAAGAATCAGATAAGCCTGTATCCGAACGCCAAAATAGTGATCCACAGCCTCAACCGGCACCAGGGTTTCCCGATTGCAAAACGTCCGGCCCTGAGGTGTGGCAAACCTTCTTTGCGAAGAACAAGCCCAGTAATCAGCTGGTGGAGCAGCACGCCACGTATCTGGTCGATCAGCTGCAGCACGAACATCTCATCGCGTACCTGAACGCGGCCATCATTGCCGGGCAATCCCAACCCTGGATGTATGAGGTTCTGGCAGTCACGATGGAGATCGCCAATCGCCCGCCTGAAGAGATCGAGCGAGTCGTCTTGTCGATGGCCGACTTTGGAAATGCATCCTATGAATCGATGATGTATTCCGGGGCCTATCTGAGCAATCTCGGACACGACCAGGCGGCACTGCGCATGTATCGCCAGGCCGCGAGGATGTCCCCCGATCGTCCCGAGCCCTACTCTCTGAGCATCAAACTTGCTGGCCGCACGGAAGTCCCTGATGACGCCATCTGGGCGGCGTGTGGGGTTCTTCGGAATGCCTGGGGCCCTGACTACCAGAGTCAGCACGAACAGGCGGAAGATCTGATCACGGAAGCCGAGAAGAAACTCCGAAAAGCCAACGATGAGAATCAGCTTTCCAAACTCCAGCAACTGGCAGAGGACGCTCGTCAACGCGATCTGATGGTCCGTGTGAACTGGAACGGGACCGGTGACATCGACCTGAGTGTGGAGGATCCGGCCGGGGGAATTGCGACCTATGAAACTCGCGACTCCACAGGCGGTGGGGCATTACTCAACGATGGATATGGTCCAATTCCAGAGAACTGCTACGAAGCGTATGTGTGCCCAATGGGGTTCTCCGGTGAGTACGTCGTGAAGATCACAAAGTTCTCCGAGAAGATTGTGGGGAATCGCGCGGTCTTAACAATCGTCACGCACGCAGGCACTCCCGCGGAAAAGAAGACGACCAAGTCGATCAAGTTTGAAGCAACAAACGAGTTCGTTATGCGAATCAAACTTGACGAGGGACGCCGCGAACAGCGTCGAACGGTGTTCATCGGAGGTCCAGTGGGGGCGGCTCGCGACTGGGAAAGAAAAGCTCAGCAGGTGGGTCGCCCCACGCATCGCGCGGTTGACCGCGAAACTCGGCAGGCCGTCGCGGAAATGCGCAAGTCCCGCAGACAACCCGTCGTGCAGGCCCTGAGCATCCAACAATCACCTGGAGCTGTGGGAGGAATTGGGTTCGCCCCGATCGTCAGTATTATCCCGGAGGGCGCGACACTCGCCGCGCGAGCGGTTGTCTCTCCCGACCGGCGCTACGTGCGGATGGGGATCAGCCCCACATTTAACCAGATTATTGATGTCGCCGTTTTCTCGTTCCAGGGTGGAGCCAGCACAAACCCAGCGGCTGGACGTTAGCCCTGGCCGGTTCATTGATCCGAGATTCTGGCCACTCTCCGCAGAGCGCAGCTGTCAGGCCGACACATCCGCGGACCCGATGGGCAGGAATGTGAACATGCGCACAAAATTGGTAGGTGAGGAGGATTACCTAAGGTAGCCAATGCGACAGCAGGGCTTACCAATTAGTATCCACTGATGCAACACGAAGTCACGAGGCTTGGGCTTAACCGATCTTGACGAAAACCCCGCGTTCCGGTTAATTGACCCGCAGAATCTGCCGATTTCGAGCCGCATGGACCAGCGGTCGAGGTGGCGGCATGGGTGTTTTGATGCAATCTTCGAAATGGATTTCGTGGTGCGCTGCGTGCCTGATTGGGCACGGGTTATGTGCTATTGCGCTCTCGCAATGGCAACCCGTTGAAACGGCGGGCATCTTTCAAATCCGCTCCGAATTTGCCCTCCATGATCGCGATGGCCAGGAGATTATCCTGCAGCTGAACTCGTTGCAGAAAGACGTACAAACGTTGCTGAATCTCAAGCTGGAGGATCGTCCGGTCGAGATCAGCCTGTTCAAGAGCAAGGCCACCTATCGGGCTCATCTGGCCCAGAGAGTTCCCGAGGGACTGGACCGGACTGCGTTGTTTGTGCAGGGAACCGACATGGGACGGGTGTACGTCTACCGGCGCTGGGGTTTTGACACGGATCTCCGCCACGAAAGTACACATGCCGTCCTGCACAACGCTTTGCCTTATGTCCCGATGTGGCTGGACGAGGGACTGGCCGAGTACTTCGAAGTGGTTTCCGCTCAGCGAAGTTCCGGCAGCCCGCATCTGCCGAGTTTGAAGCGGTCGATCTTCTTTGGCTGGCGTCCGAATCTGGAACTTCTGGAAGCGGCGGAAGACATATCGGATATGGGAAACGATGAATACCGCGAAGCCTGGGCCTGGGCACATTTCATGTTGCACGGTCCCCAGGAGGTTCGTCAGGTACTCAGCGATTTCCTGCATGAGATTGAATCAGGTGAAGCAGCCGGATCATTCCGAGAACGGTTAGTGGCAGCGGTTCCCAACGCAGACATCCTGCTGGTGGAACATATTCGTCAGTGGAGATGACGGGCGAACCTGTCGTTGATTTCAGAGATTCGGCCATCGTGGGGTGTTAAATGGTCCAGGTCCGTTGGACGGTGATCGTCACTCTCGCCGCAGCTGTCTGGCTGCAGGTGGGGGGCGGGACCGTCGATGCACAATCGGGCGGGGCTGGTGTCACACCTCCCGCGGGCCATCCACTGCTCCCGGCGATTGCCAAAGCGAAAGCCGCTCTGGCCAAGGTGGACACGGTCGTTGACTACGAAGGGACGTTGACGAAGCGGGAGCTGATTGGAAACACACTGAACACGCAGATGATGCAAATCCGCGTGCGGCAGAAGCCTTTCGCGGTGTACCTGAAATATGCCGCCCCGAACGAAGGGCGCGAGGTGCTCTATGATGTCTCGCAAGATCCGGGGAAGCTGCTGGTCCATGAAGGATCGGGGGTCAAGTCGCTGGTCGGCACTCTGGCACTGCCTCTCAATGATCCGCAGATCCTGGCAGAGACTCGACACCAGGTCACCGATCTCGGACTGCGCCGTCTGGTCGAGTTGACGATCAAACAGTGGGAGCTTGAATCGCAGTACGGCGAGATCGATGTGAAGTACTTCCCCGATGCCAAGATGGGGCGAATCGAGTGCGAGGTGCTGCAAGCCACACACCCCCGACCTCGCAAGCAGTTCCCCTATCATCAAAGCCGGCTGTTCATCGAGAAGGCGACGGGGTTGCCGCTTCGCGTGCAGAACTTCGGCTTCCCGCAACAGGCGGGTGTCGAACCTCCGCTGATTGAGGACTACGCCTACACGGGCCTGAAAACCAATATCGGGTTGAAGCCGATCGATTTCTCGCGGACGAATCAGAGCTACCAGTTCAAGTAATCTCGGCACGGCCATCAACAGACAATGGCACACGTGGCCCGTTGTGATGAAAGCGGCCGCCGGAGGCCTTTGCTGCCACTGCTTCGTGATTGAGCCAGGGCCGAAAAGCGGCCTCGATTGAGATCATCAGAGGCTGGTGGGCGAATTCTCTGTCTCGACCCGTCGACCAGTCTCCGTGGAAAACTCGTGGCCCACTCTCCCGAGCCGTCACGGTCTCTGTGTATCATCGGGATTCCATATTCGGAGTCCAAACCGATGAAAATAACGAAGCTCGCTGTCGAGCGTCCGATCGCCACGTTGATGGCGTGTCTGGTCGTGGTGATTCTGGGGGTCGTGTCCGTCACGATGCTGAGCGTTGACCTGCTCCCGAGCGTCGAATTTCCCACTGCCACGGTGACGACACTCTACCCTGGCGCGGGACCGGAAGAAGTCGAAACACTCATCACCCGGCCCCTGGAACAGTCGTTAACCTCGGTGCCCGGATTCGAGCGGGTGACCAGCCGCAGCCTCGAAGGCAGCAGCACGATCCGTATTGAATTCGCGTGGGGTACCAACCTCGATGCCGCTGTCTCGGACATGCGGCAGGCCATCGACCGCGTCATTCGCGATTTGCCTGACGATGTCGATCCGCCGATCATTCGCCGTTTTGACGCAAACGACACCCCCATCATTTATATCGGTGTCATCAGTGATCTCCCCCCGGTGGATCTGACTCGTGTCATCGAACGAACTGTCGTTCCTCGATTCGAGAGGTTGCTGGGAGCAGCGCGCGTGGGTGTCCGCGGCGACATTCGTCGCGAGATCCATGTCGATGTCGATCGGGCCAAGGTCGAATCGCTCCAGCTGGGGTTGAACGAGGTCGTCACCGCATTGTCTCGCGGCAACATCAACCGACCTGCGGGCGATCTGGAGGAAGGCAACGTTCACCGACTGATCCGCAGCGAGAGTGAGTTCGTCAATCTCGGCGAAATCCGCGATCAGGTGATCCGACAATCGGGAGACGCCACCGTCCGTGTCCGCGATATCGCGACCGTTGAAGACAGCCATGAACGCATTACCCAGCTGACGCGAATCAACCGTCAGCCGGGCTTGATGGTGTTTGTGTACAAGCAGTCGGGAGCCAACGTGATCGATGTGAGCGACCGAGTGCGGGCGGCGATGGACGAACTGAACGGAGAAATGAAGGACCTCAAGCTGATGGTCCGCATGGACTCGGCCGACTTCATCCGTCAATCGATCCGGAACATTCGCCAGTCGGCGATGGAAGGGATGATCCTGACGATGCTGGTGCTGCTGATCTTCCTGGGCAGCATGCGCAGCACATTGATCATTGGCATCACGATGCCGCTGTCGGTCTTCTGTACGTTCTTCCTGATTTACTTTCAGGGGTACACGCTGAATATGGTTTCGTTCGGCGGGCTGGCCCTGGGGGTAGGCATGCTGGTCGACAATTCGATCGTGGTGCTGGAGAGTATTTTCGTTTACCGAGATGCCGGAGTTCCGCCGAAGGAGGCAGCCATTCGGGGAACAGATGAAGTCGCCATGGCCATCGTGGCCAGCACCTTGACCTCGATCATTGTGTTCGTGCCGCTGTTCTTTCTCCAGGGTGTGACATCCGTTCTGCTGCATCAGCTGGCATTCGTCGTGATTGCGTCTCAGGTGTCGTCGTTGTTTGTCGGACTGACACTGACGCCGATGCTGGCAGCCTATCTGCTGGAGCCGCATGGCAAGGTGGCCTCGGCGGTGTCGTTCTGGTCGCGGACCAGCAACGGGTTCGGGCGATTCCTGCAGTGGATACTGTCGCCCGCGCGGTGGCTGGTGGGTGGACTGGAGTGGTTCTATGACCATCTGCTTCGCTGGGCATTGCGCTGGCCAGGGCTGACACTGGCGCTCGTGCTCTTTGCCGCCAGCTGCACACTCGGGTTACTGCCGCGAATCGGAACGGACTTCCTGCCGATGACCGATGATGGACGAATCGCGGCGATGGGGGAGATGCCGCCGGGAATCCAGATCGACGAGCTGAATCGACAGTCGATCGAACTCGAAGAGAAGATCTACGCCAGTGCTTCCAATGAGATTCAGGGAGTCAGTGGATTCCTAGGCGATCGGGTCGATGAAGCTGACCGATGGCATGAATGTCGATTCATGACCCAGTTGGTGCCTCGCGACAAACGTCCCGGAGTCACAGTCGAGAACGTACGTAAGCGTCTGAGCGATGACCTCAAGAACGTAGCGGGCATGCGGATCAAGGTCCGGGCCACTGGCGCGATTCCGTTCCTGCGCACGATCGGGGCCGAAGGGGAGGGCGTCACCGTTCTGGTACGTGGTCATGATCCCGTGATTGCCGAGGGTGTGGCTCGGGTGGTCAAAGCCCGGATGCAGCAGATTCCCGGCCTGATCAATGTCGACCTGGCCCAGAAGAACAAGCGTCCCGAGCTCGTCGCCCGCATTGATCGTGCGCGGGCCAGCAATCTGGGACTCAACATTTCGACGGTGTTCGAGACACTCGAAACCGCTGTCCGCGGAACACGGGCCACCATCTTCCGGGAGGATGGGGATGAGTTCGCAGTGATTGTGCGTCTGCGATCCGAGGACCGTCGGCGCGAGGCGGATCTCGGCGGAATCAGTGTCGTTTCCGGGACCGGGCAGTTGGTTCCTCTGTCCAATGTGATTCAGTTCCAGCCCTCTGACGCAGCGATGACGATCGAACGTGTCGACCGGCAACGAGCGGTACTGGTCGGAGGCTCCGTGGAGGGACGGGATCTCGGGGCCATCGTGGCGGACCTGAACCTGGCCCTGAAAGAGATCCCCCTGCCTCCCAATTACCAGCTGGAGATCAAGGGAGACGCAGAAGAGCAGGCGAAGAGCTTCCAGGCCCTCGCCTGGGGAGTGGTGCTGTCGATTGCACTTATCTACATCGCCATGGCGGCGCAGTATGAATCGCTGCTCGACCCATTGATCATTCTCGGGAGTCTGCCACTGGGAGCGGTCGGAGTTGTGCTGGTCCTCGTGTTCTGGAACACCACACTGAATGTGCAGTCATTTATTGGCGTGATCATTCTGGCGGGAATCGTCGTCAATAACGCGATTGTGCTGGTGGACTACTTCCGCCAGCTGCAGAGAGAGAATCCCGGTACTCCCGTGCAGGAGTTGCTGCACCGGTCGGCGACACGTCGACTGCGTCCCGTCTTGATGACGATGTTGACGACGGTCCTGGGCATGGTCCCGATGGCACTGGGAACCGGCGAAGGGGGCGAGCTTCAAGCGCCGCTGGGCCGCGTGGTGATCGGGGGAATGGTGTCCGGGACGATGATCACCCTGATTGTCATTCCGCTGATCTTCCACTTCCTTGTATCCGATCCGGTGGCTGTGAAAACACCTCCTGAGTCGCCACTCTCACCGCAACCCGTTGCTGTGGCGTAAGTGGACTCGCGATCGTCCCGTCCCACCGTCGCCTGAAGGCGGGGACAGCGATTTCTCGCAAGTACTCGGAACCAGTCTCGCTGCACGCTGCGCGTCGTTATTCGAAACGAAGCAAGCCAAATGACTGGGGGGAGGGCGTTTCCGAGAGGGGGTGGTTCCACCCCTGCAACCCGCGGGTGGGAATCACGCGAGTGACGCCAGCTGCCCAGAATGTCCCACTGGTCGGTGGGGAAGGGACGAGCTCTTCCCAGGGGATGGCAGCTTCGAATCGCCAGGACAGATCGTCTCCATACGGCGCGACATACCACTTCGGATTCCAGCCAACAGCGTCCCAGCAGGACTCGGATGTCGCCCCACGCTGGTCCACATCGAAGCGATAGAACGTGTTGTAATCCCGATCGACATCGAACTGAAAACTGAGCCGATCAAACCGACTCAAATCGGAATCGTGGGTTCGACCGGCCGTCTGCGGGGGATCCTTCGATTGCCCTTCCATGCGCGGCATGCTTCCCGCGACATACAGAAAGCGATCATCGTACAGCACCATAACCATGGCCCGTGAACCGGTGATCTGCAAACCGGGCTTGCCGGACTGTTCTTTCGTCCCCACAAACTCGGTATCACCTCCCTGGGGGGGTTGATCTGACAGCTGAATCTCAGCAGCCCCGACCCAGCAGGCATCGGTCAACTTTCCATCCAGTCGTGGGGCCAGAGCTGTCTTGCGACAGATTACCACCGGACGAGGAGATCGAACCTGCGGTCGGCGCGTCCAGGTCTCTCCCAGGGCGACCATGTGCCAGGGATCACTGGAGTTCAACTTCAAGAGCTGGTCGATCACGCGGTCGGCATCGGAATGCTTGGACCCGCGACGCAGCAGCGCGACCAGTGACATCTGGACATCTGGTTCTTGAAAGAACCCCGGCGAGGCCTGTTCCATCAGGTTCGCGACCTTTGTGGCATGGGTTCGCCATTGCTCCGATTGCATGGTCAACAGATCGGACCCCGACAGATCGTCCTTCATCAGCGCGCTGAAGTCTTTGGGTTTGACCCGGACAGCTCCTTCGACGGTTTCAAACGCAGCTGGGGTCTGTTCGACTTCGGGCAGCGCCAGCTCGCCAGGCAGACGCTGACTCTGTTTAAGCTGGGCCTCGAATTGAGCCTGTGCAATCGTCGGGTTGATCTGCGTGGTCTTCTGCCGGGAGACGCGAGTTCGCAACCGTTGCCAGCCCATCTCCGAACTGGTCCAGAAGCGCAACAGCCACAACGCGCTTTCCGTCGCAGCGGGGTGATCGGGATACAGGTTCAACAGGAGTGTGCTCGATTGCTCAGCGGAATCCCACAGCATTCGCTGCCGATATCCCAGCACGATGTCCGAGAGGAGCTTGGCCCCTTGATCAGCCGGAAGGTGCTGGGCAGTTTCCTCCAGGTGGGCGATCAACTCCACCCCCTGAGTCCGGCTGTCCATTTGTTTCTCAGCCGAGTGGGTAAAGTTCACGCGATTCTTGATAGCATTGCGACGGACCTCCATGTCTTCGAGCGAGACCGGGGACAGAGTGCGGCGTGCGGGACCTCCGGCGGGGATATCCAGTCCCCCGAACAGCGACAGTTCTGCTTCCTTCAAATCGGGAGCCCGAGAAAAGACCAGGCTCAAACCCTCATCACGAATGGCCACTTCATTGCGATCCAGCAGACGCGCGGCAGCGGGTTCCGCCCACTGATCAATGGTGACACCTGCCCGGGCCAGATAACCCTGAGCCGAGATCACTTCTGTTCCGCGTTCACCCGGCGTATGCGAGAAGACCTTCTTCACTGGCCACGGGAGCAGACCCACCATTGATTCGAGATGGGGATACTTCGTCGGATTGGCTGCGGATTTCACAGCCTCCTGAACCACGTCCCAAACGATCTTGCTGGTCGCACTCTTTTCATTGGGTGTTGAGATCAAGACGACCTCCGGTTGCCACATCCGGATTTTTGCGACCAGGTCAGTCGTCACGACATCGGGCAAATTCTGATCGGTGAGCAGCAACCATTCATCAATCAGCTTGTCACGATCGTTCTCCAGGCTCGGAACGGTGATCGGCAACCGCCAATCCACAGTAGCACTGCTTCCACCGACCACAGAGAACGCATCTTCCAGGCGGGCCTGAACCGGAGCATAGCGCTGAGCATCGGTCCCCAGATCC
>QWOR01000325.1 GCA_003669575.1 Planctomycetota bacterium
TCCGGTCTTCAGCTGTCCGTCTGTTTCGAGGCGGACGCGGCTGCGCAGGTCGTTCATAACGAGTGTCTGGTGCGTTTCGGCGATCCCGAGTTCCCAGGGCAGACCGGCGTGCTTGATGCTGGTCAGCGGACTGGCTCCGGTTCCTCCCGAGTCGCCCGAGATCAGGATCTTGTCAGCGTGTCCCTTGGCGACACCGGCAGCGATGGTCCCGACTCCGACCTCGGAGACGAGTTTCACACTGACGTTCGCCTTGGGGTTCGTGTTCTTCAGGTCGAAGATCAGCTGGGCCAGGTCTTCGATCGAGTAGATGTCATGGTGCGGCGGCGGACTGATGAGGCCGACACCGGGCGTGGACATGCGCGTGGCTGCGATCGTCTTGTCGACCTTGTGTCCGGGAAGTTCTCCCCCTTCACCGGGCTTGGCTCCCTGCGACACCTTGATCTGGAGTTCGTCGGCGTTGGTCAGATACCACGACGTGACTCCGAACCGTCCGCTGGCAACCTGCTTGATCGCAGACCGCTTGGAGTAGAGATTCTGACCGGAGTCGCCATTGAGTTCCCAACGACCGATCGTCTCCTGCATCTGCTGGTGACGCGGTTCTTCGTACTTAAAGGGGCTGAAACGCTCGGGGTCTTCGCCCCCTTCACCGGTATTGCTCTTGCCCTTGAGGATGTTCATGGCAATCGCGACCGACTCGTGAGCTTCGGCCGAAATCGAGCCATAGCTCATCGCACCGGTACAGAAGCGGCGGACGATGTTCTTCGCGGATTCCACTTCATCCAGCGGGACTGGAGTGCGGGTCTTGAACTTGAGCAGGCCGCGGAGGGTCCCTTCCTTGTGGGCGGTCTCGTTCACCAGCTTGGCAAAGCGGGTGTAAGCCGTCTTGTCGCCGGTCCGGGCAGCGTTCTGGAGTTCGGCGATCGTGAAGGGGTTCCAGTGATGGCGTTCACCGCCATGCCGCCAGTGGACGTTGCCGTAGTTCGGCAGCACGGGCAGACGCTCCTGCTCGGTTCGGCTGGGGTAACCGACTTCGTGACGGCGAATCGTCTCTTCGCCGATGATGTCAAAGCCGATGCCCTTGATCCGGCTGGCTGTGCCACGGAAGCAGACATCGATGACATCGTTGGAGATACCAACCGCTTCGAAGATCTGGGCTCCCTTGTAGCTGGCCAGGGTCGAGATCCCCATCTTGCCCATGACCTTGAGCATGCCCTTCTTGATCGCTTCGCGATAGGTCTTAACGATCGAGACTTCGTCGAAGTTCGCAGTCAGGCCGCCGTGATCCTTGGCATCCCGAATTGCTTCGAAGGCGAGGTAGGGATTGATCGCGTCAGCCCCGTAACCGGCTAACAGACAAAACTGGTGGACATCGCGGGCTTCGGCAGTTTCAATAACGATCCCGATCCTGGTCCGCAGCTCGTTGCGAACCAGATGGTGATGCACTGCACCGCAGGCCATCAGCGAGGGGATGGCCACTCGCGAATCGCAGGCAGCACGGTCGCTGAGCACGACGAGGCTGTAGCCGTCGGCGATGGCCTGCTCGGCTTCCTGGCAGATCCGTTCGACTGCGGGGCGGAGTCCTTGCGGACCTTCGGAGCGGGCCCAGGTCATGTCGATCGTGCGAGCCTTCCACTCGCGGTAACCGTTGAGCGATTTGATCGCCGAAGTTTCTTCGTCGGTCAGAATCGGGTGCGGTACGCGGAGGCGGTGAGCGTTCTGCTCGGTCGTATCGAGGATATTGGCCTCGGGACCGATGAAGCACTCGAGCGACATGATGACCTCTTCGCGGATCGAGTCGATCGCGGGGTTGGTCACCTGAGCGAACAGCTGCTTGAAATAGTCATAGAGCAGTCGCGGCTGGTCGGAGAGGCAGGCCAGCGCAGTGTCGTCGCCCATCGAGTTGATGGGGTCCTTCTTGGAGTTCAACATCGGGATGAGCATGAACTGCATCGTCTCGGTGCTGTAACCAAAGGCCTGGAGCTTCTGCAGAAGTTCCTCGCCACGGATATGCGGAACCGCGGGACCGGCGGGCAGTTCGCTGAGCTCGAGCTTCTGGCGCTCGACCCACTCACCGTAGGGGCGGGCCTGGCAGATGCCCTTCTTGAGTTCCTCGTCATCGATGATGCGGCCCTGCTCAAAGTCGACCAGGAACATCTTGCCGGGCTGGAGTCGGCCCTTGATCTTGACGTTCGCGGGATCGATTTCGAGAACACCGACTTCGCTGGCCATGATGACACGGTCATCGTGAGTCACATAATACCGGCTGGGACGCAGACCGTTCCGGTCGAGCACAGCGCCAATGTAATGGCCATCGCTGAACGAAATCGAAGCGGGACCGTCCCAAGGCTCCTGCATCGCGGAGTGGAACTCGTAGAACGACTTTTTGTAGGCCGGCATTTCGTGATGTTCCTGCCACGCTTCCGGAATCATCATCATCATGACTTCGGGCAGCGAACGGCCCGACTGGTAAAGCAGTTCGACGGCGTTGTCGCAGTTGCCCGAGTCGGAGCTGTTGGGCTCAATGACCGGGAAGAGTTTCTGCAGGTCGTCACCAAAGAGAGGTGAATTCATCAAACCCTGACGGGCAAACATCCAGTTGGCGTTGCCCTTGACGGTGTTGATTTCGCCGTTGTGCGACATGAACCGCTGCGGATGAGCACGATCCCAGCTGGGGAACGTGTTCGTCGAGAAGCGGCTGTGAACCATCGCGAAATGGCTCTTGTATTCGGGATCCTGCAGATCGGGGAAGTAGGGCACCACCTGGGCCGGAGTCAGCATGCCCTTGTAAACGAGGATCTTCGACGAGAGGGTGCAGGCGTAGAAGGCGAGTGCGTGCGGGTGCCGTGACTCGCGAATCTTGTGGCCCGCCGCCTTGCGAATAATGAACAGCTGGCGTTCGAACGCTTCCTGGTCGAGACCATCTGCAGCCCCGACGAAGAGCATCTCCATCGCCGGTTCAGCAGCGACTGCAGAAGGACCAATGTCGGCCCCTTTGGGATCCTGAGGCAGCTTGCGCCAGCCGATCAGCGTCTGTCCCTGCATCTGAATCACGGCATTCACGATCGCCTTGAACTCTTCCCGACTCTTGTCGTCCTTGGGCAGGAAGAAGACACCAGCTCCGTACTTGCCCTTAGGAGGCAGCTCTACGCCGAGATCCCGGCGAGCCACCTTGCGGAGGAAGTCATCGGGCAACGCGGTCATAATTCCCGCGCCGTCCCCGGTGTTTTCCTCGCATCCACAGGCACCACGGTGGGTCATATGGACGAGAATGCGGGAGGCGTCGTCGACGATCTGGCGCGACGGAGATCCCTTAATGTGTGCGACAAAACCCACACCGCAGGAGTCGTGCTCGGTTTCCGCCGAGTAGAGACCGTGGGATTGAGGAAGTCCGGATGGGGTGAGTTCGACTTCGTGGCGTTGCATCGCGAATCTCGACTTCGATGATCTTGCTTTTCTGTGCCAGCGAACCGGAACGGTTGTCGGTCGGAGAAAAGCCAATGGGTGAACGGGTTGAGGGTGGAGTGAAACTCCGGAGAAGGCATCTTGCCTGTCGGGACACCCGTCCGCCTGACGGGGTGAGCAGCACTTGTTGATTTTTCGAGGAGACGGCGTCGGTTCAGGTGACGCTTGCCGCCAGCAGATCAGCTGCCGGGGCCTCCTCTTTATCCGCATCGAGCAACAGGGCTCGAAACTTAGAGACCGCGGCAGTTGGGGGGCGTCCGCGTTTTCGAATAATTCCCAATGGCCTCGTCAGCTGTACCCGCTTGAAGGGGATGGCCCGGAGCAATCCGAATTCCACTTCACGTCTGACGCTGTCGAGCGGGAGGATCGTGACTCCGGCCCCAATCTCGACAGCTCGTTTGATGTTCTCGATGTTGTCGAACTGGTGAACGATCCGGACTTCGACATCGGCGTCGAGGAAGACTCGATCGATTTCGCCGCGAATAGTGAGGTCGGGCGTAAAGCTGACAAAGGGCTGATCCCGCAGGTCAGACAGCTCGATGGTCGTGAACTTGGAAAGCAGAGACTGGGGCGGGACGATCACCCCCATCTCCTGCTGAAGCCAGTCGGTCGACTCAATGTCACCCCGACCGCGCGGGAAGGAGACGATTCCAATGTCCGCGTTATCGCGACGGACCTGTGCATACACATCATCGGGATGCAGATATTCGAGCTGGACTTTCACATCGGGATAGAGCAGCTCGAACTTCTCGACGTAGGCCTGCATCTGCAGCAGACCAACGGAGTAAATGGACGCAACCCGCACGCGACCGACGATTTTTCCATGTCGCAGCTGACGGACTTCGTCCTCAATTGCCTGGTATTCGTCGCACAGCTTACGACAGCGCTCGTAGAAGAGCTGTCCACAGCTGGTCAGTTCGAGTGGGCGCTTGGTGCGGTCGATCAGCTCTTCACCGAGCCGCTCTTCCAGCTGAGCGACCGCCTGGCTGATCGCAGGCTGTGACATCCCCCGCGCCTCTGCAGCCTTGGAAAAGCTGCGATGCGATGCGACATCCAGAAAGATTTGGAGACTGCGAGACAACACGGGAGTATAAGCCGTCCGAATACTGGGCCAGTGGCTTCATAAACAGGATCTTACGTATCCGCAGTGTCAGTGGTCAAGTATTCGGCCAAGCGAAATCCTCGCAGGCTGAAAAACACCGCAAGATCTGCTTAAGCCGAGCGAGATCACGAGATACATAGGCTCATGTTGGGCGGAATCTCGAGGAGAACATGATGTGCACTACGATAACGTGAGACGAAATCGATCGCATCGTCCCTGCGAGGTCCGGAGCGGGTTGGGGTCACACGCTATATATTAGGTTCTCCTTATCCCGAGGTCGAAGGATATTGGTTGGCGTGGGCTGAACAACGCATGATCGAGATTCGAGCCGGTCATGCTTTGGGAATATCTGCCAAGCGGCTTGTGGGGAATCTGGCTCGGTGAGAGTGTGTTCACTCCATTGATTCCCCTTTTTGCGGCCTGCTTTGATGTCTCGGCGGATCGCATCTGGATTGCAGCTGTGGAGCGTCAAAAACGCCGTCCCGGCTACTGTGCACGCCGATCTACTGGCTCGGGCTGACCTCAAGTCAGGTATGAACGCACACATTCGCTGCACAATACCTTGAGACTCATCGACAAAAATCTAAACCCCGCTCTGCAACGCACAGAGCGGGGCTGAGGAAGCGCTGAAGGTTTTCACTTAGTAGCCAATTTGGGCTGCTGACACCACAGAATAGCCATCTCAGTGCCAACAACTACCACTCTAGAAGTCTCCCCATTACGGGAGATCAATATCAGTGGTTTCCTTGACATCCTGCTTGGTGCCTTCGTTTACAACAAGGTACTGCTTTGGCATGCCAGGAACATCCAGCACGTAGACATCATATGTGCCATCTCGGCGAAGCTTGACGAGAATCTTGTGTTTCACCTTGGAAGTATTCAGGACGCACTTCTTTGATTTGGTGATGCACGACTGACAGGGCACACAAACAGTGATTTCACAGCAATCCACCTTGTACTTGATCCTTTTGAACTCACATCTCTCTGTGGACTTAATTTCGATTGCTGGAACCTTCACGAATGCTTCGTAGGGCTCCTCGGAAACATAAAACTTTTCCTCACTCGTTGTGGTTTCAAGCGATCCATCGACGACAACAGGAATATCTTTGCACTCTGTAGTACCTGGAGGGCACAAGCTGCTGACTTCTGGCTCATTCTTGCCCTTTTTGCATTCCGGCGTGCATTTTCCCGTCCCACCATTACAAGGACAGCAGCTTACGCCTGACACAGTTTTGGAGCCTGCAGGAGCTGCGGCTGGAGTTGGTGCCGCAACAACCGCTGCTGGAGTTGGATCCTCGTAACGCACGGAACCATCTGGGTAGATGACTTTGACTTTCTCCTGGGCGTAGACTCCCGAACCATAAACTGCCACTCCTAGTACGACTGCCCACAGAAACTTTTTCAACATTGTATTCTCCTGTTGTCAATCGACCGATATCGTCGTGCGACATGCAATAACGCTACTACCAGCCGACTCCGTCCGGGCGATCTTCTAAATGGCCCACATCAGGCAAATTACCCAAACGATCCCAACCGTCAACATGTCTTTATTGATTATAAAGCACTGCAGAACAACCACTTAATCACGAGAATAAACATTCACATACTCTGGTACCTACTGAGTGTTTTATTTTATAGAACCACCGTCAAAACACTCATCAATACATTTCAACCATTCACTGAAGAGTCTCCCTCTCGCCCCTCTGCTGTCGCACGACATGTATCGGCTGACTGAGAGCCCGAACGAACTCAATCAACCTGAGATCACTGCCCCCTCCCCCAGTTCGGCAGCGGCGACACATGAGATCGCAAACGGAGGTACCGCAATCCGCATGAGTGATCTCAATTCGCGACGATTCAAGAAGAACTTGATTGCCGGTGAAGAGACAGTTCTCTGCTCCATGATCTTGCTGAATGCAGCTGCAAAGAGACAGGCGTTCAAGGAAAGCGAACTGTCGGGCGTTCAAACCCTGCCAGTTCGGCATGGGATCGGTCTAAGGAACTAGAGGCGACCGTATTGACCCCATTTCTCTGGAGAAATAAACTCCTGCGCGGCAGGGATTTCCGTTCAATGTCCGTTTCATGAGCCGTGGTTCGCCGCGACACGGGAACGAGGATTGCGAACTGGTTGCTGCTGCGGCAGTTCAGGCGGAATAGGCGAGGTTCTCCGGCAAAAGTTGCCGAAGCAGAGAAGCTCAAATCTGACGCTTTCACACGGTCGTCGAGCCTGCTCGGCGGCAGTTTTGTCATGTGAGTTTTTTGGATGTCCGAACCTGGCCACGGCTGGCGGGGTCTTCGAACATTCCGAAACCGAGAGACACCATGGACGTCTTTGATCGAGTCGGTGAGTTCTTCAACGGAATGACTTCGCTTGCGGAGCGGGGAATTCGCGGCGTGTTCGGCTCCTCCAACGAGCGAGAAATCCGTCGCGTGGGTTTCATCCGCAACCGGGACGGCAGCAGTCGCGTCATTCCCGGATCGGTACTCGACCGGATCAACCAGCTCGAACCCGACTATGAAAAGCTCTCTGACGGAGAGCTGAAAGAAACAGCCACCCGTCTGCGAGCCAAGCTGGCTGACGGGAAGACCCTCGACGACATCCTGCCCGAGGCCTTCGCAGCTGTACGGGAGTCGGGTAAGCGCTACCTGAAAATGCGTCACTACGACGTGCAGATGGTCGGGGGATACGTCCTGCACCAGGGCAAGATCGCGGAAATGGTGACCGGGGAAGGGAAGACCCTCGTCTGTACGCTGCCTGCGTTCCTCAACGCTCTCGCCGGTCACGTGCATGTCATCACCGTCAACGACTACCTGGCCAAACGCGATATGGAGTGGGTCGGTCCGACGCACATCGGGCTGGGGCTGACCGTCGGTGCGATCCAGTCGCCCATGCAGCCGTGGGAACGCCAACCGCAGTATGCCTGCGATATTACCTACGGCACCAGCAACGAGTTCGGTTTCGACTACCTGCGCGACAACATGAAGCCGCGCAAGGATATGCAGGTGCAAGGGCCTCTCGATTACGCCATCGTCGACGAGATCGACAACATCCTGATCGACGAAGCACGGACTCCGCTCATCATCTCGGGCCCCGCGCACGACGATGTGACCAAATATGCAAAAGCAGACAAGGTCGCCCGAGAACTGAAGCGTGACGAGGATTTCGAGGTCAAGGAAAAAGAGCACTCCTGCCACTTGACCGAGGCGGGGATTCGACGGGCCGAAAGTTTGGCGGGTGTGGAAAGCTTCTACACCACCGGCAACATGGAGTGGCCGCATCTGATCGATCAGGCGCTGAAGGCCCACTTCCTCTATAAGCGTGACGTGAACTACGTCGTCGAAGGTGGCGAGATCGTCATCGTCGATGAAAACACCGGCCGCAAAATGCCCGGCCGTCAGTGGAGCGACGGACTGCACCAGGCCTGCGAAGCCAAAGAAGGTGTCCGCATCAAGGAAGTGTCACAGACGCTGGCCACCGTCACGCTTCAGAACTACTTCAAGCTCTACAAGAAGCTGTGCGGGATGACCGGTACTGCCATGACCGAGTCGACCGAGTTCCTGAAGATCTACGGACTGGAAGTCGTGGCCGTCCCGTCCAACCGTCCCACCCAGCGGATCAACTACCCCGATGTGGTCTACCGCACCGAGCGAGAAAAGTGGAACGCCGTGATCAGCGAGATCGTCGACGTGCATAAGCAGGGTCGGCCAATTCTGGTGGGTACCAAATCGATCGAGAAAAGTGAGCACGTCGCGGACATGCTCGCTCGTCGCGGGATCAAGCACCAGGTCCTGAATGCTCGTCACCACGAACGCGAGGCCGAGTATATTGCCCAGGCTGGCCGTCTCGGCGCTGTCACGATCGCCACGAACATGGCTGGTCGCGGCACCGACATCATCCTTGGCGGAAACCCGGAGTTCATGGCCTGGGAACACCTCAAGGCCAAGTACGCGTCGCGCCTGGATGTGCCCAAGTCTGAATGGGACGACACCAGTAACGCCATCGCCGAGCAACAGGGGATGAAGCCCGAAGGGCGGCAGGTCGCCGAAGTGGGCGGATTGCACGTAGTGGGAACCGAGCGGCACGATTCGCGTCGTATCGACCTCCAGCTGCGAGGTCGCTCCGGTCGCCAGGGAGATCCCGGTTCCAGCCGGTTCTATCTGTCGCTGGAAGACGACCTGATGCGGGTCTTCGCCGGAGACTGGGTCCGCAACGTCCTGGCATGGCTCGGCATGCAGGAAGGCGAAGCCATCGAGCACTCGATGGTGACCAAGCAGATCGAAAAGGCCCAGAAGAAAGTCGAAGAGCGTCACTTCGATTCGCGCAAGAACCTGCTCGAATACGATGAGGTGATGGACTTCCAGCGCAAGTCAGTCTACTCGTACCGGCAACGGATCCTCGATGGGGCCAGCTGTCGCGAGATCATGCTCGAGATGATGCAGCGTCAGGTGGAAA
>QWOR01000170.1 GCA_003669575.1 Planctomycetota bacterium
ATTCGCTCTCATCTCGCGGAGCGCAATAAAAAACCGGGGCCAAACCTTCCTGGTCGGCACCCCGGTGGATGACTCTGTCACGTCCATGGCCGTTCGCCGCGGTAATCGCAGCTGGCCGGGAGTGGGAGGTGAATTGCTCCACCCAGTCAATGACTAGAAGTCATCGACGACCACATCCAGTTCTTCCAATTCGTCCGCATCTTCCTGATCCGAGAAGGATGCGTCGACCGGTCCATGGTCGTAGCAATCGGAATCATGCCACAGGGGAACGCCAGCAGCGTACCGTGCAGCAAGAACACGCACTTTTTCTTCAGAGCCGGGTTTGGCTCCGGTCGGTGACAGTGGGTCGATTCCCAGCGCTGCGAAGTCTTCGAGTTCAAACTCGCCCTCCGCTTCGTCCAGGCTCAACTCAGTGCCAATGGCCAGATCCAGATCCGGATCAACGTCGAAATGAAATTCCATAAGTTCGTTCCCCTCTCTCAATGAGAACAGTCTGTCCGCTCAACAACCGACCTTGGCTACAACAAGACCCCGAACGTTTGCCATTCTGGCACCAATACAAACCGTCTACATCCTGGACGGTGTCGTGGTATCTGAGGCTCTATCCTCAGTCCACGAAAAACTTGATTCCGTGTAAACACGATTGATGGAACTTACCGGTGATGGAAGTGGCCATAGGTATCGCGAGGTGGGGAATCAGGTGGGGTCTCATCCGAGCAGTACTGATTTTTCGGGCGAACGAACTCTATGTCAACAAGAAAGTTTCGTCGGATGTGAAGATTCCAGGAAGTCATGAGCCAAACCGGCGAAGTCGGCGATTTCTGTCTCAAATCTGAAGACTTCTGCCGAAAAACTCAACTCATTTCCCGTAACATATCAGCAGGTTTTGAACGGTGAAGCGGTGCCACTTCCAGTTTCTGCCGAACCGCGTTTGGTCGATTCAGAGCAGGATTGAAGCTCTCCAGTCTGTGTATTCCCCTCAGTTGCGAGAGGTACACTGGCTCAAACGACGAAGAGACGCAACTCCACCACGAGATTCACGGTTGAGAGGCGGTTCAGCGGTTCTGCTGCCGCCGCTGTTTTCAGAATTGATTTGGAATTCCTCATTCACAGGAATGATCTGTATATGCCCCGGGGCCTTGGGTGGTCTGCAGGTTATGGGTCAAGGTGCGGAGAGCTTCACATTCGAGTCTGTAATCTCGTATTTGAGTTTCGCGGAGCGGCATAGCGCCGACATCAACTCGTCGGCGTTAGCGTTCTTCAGGTCTAATTGGACCTTGGCTTTGAGGTCGATGCCCGCTGCAATCAGCGCCTCTTCGTTCCAATCCAGGGGGATCCCCTGTGCCTTGAGGGCAGCCAGCACATCGCGCAGGGGGGCATTCTTGATTCGAAGTGTGAATGTCCGGTCGCGCCAGTCCTTGGGCTGCTTCTGGGGTTTTGGCTTTGGCTTTTGGCCTCCAGCTCCCTGAATCCATTGATCGACAGCTTCCAGCTCCTCGACACGTCCAGACGCCTGCAGTGCCTTTCCATCGCTGGACCAGGCCAGCTGAGGGAACTGTGACTTCGTGGCCTCGTGCTTTGTTTCCGGGACAGTGAAGGACCGAGTGATGCGGACAGGAAGGACCACCGGAACGAGGGACGCCCGACCATCCTCCTGCCACTTGAGTTGGAGGTCATATTGCCAGGCCAGAACTGTGAGTGCCTCGCCTGCCGTTAGACCGATCAGGTGACCACCGCTCCACAGGTCGTGGGGGATCTGTTCCAGTCCGGCAAGGTCGATCTTGGCGCGTTGAGCAACCTGTTCCGCCAGCTGTCTGGGTTCCGCCAGGTCATCCCAGCTCAGGTCCATCGTCTGGGCGAGGGTTTGCTTACGCTGGATGTTCAGCGTGGTCTGTTGCAGTTCCACACGTTGAGCTTCGGCCAGCGTTCGCAAGTCGATCAGTTTCTCCTGCGGACCCACGATGATGTTCGATCCGATGACTACCACTCCAGCCCCAATTGAGTTCAACAGCTGGGGTAATGCTACGGAAAGCGGCGACAGCGGTGCATCCGCGGCAATGCTCTGGTCAGGATCCAGACGGCGATCAATCATCCATGCGATCTGACGAGAACTGCAGAAGTGTTCCAGGACCTGGACCACGGATCGCCCGTCCACGTGGGCCGAGACGACCGTATCCCAGGCCTTCCGAAATCCCGCTCCGCGTACCAATCTTTCGGGTGCGGCCCCCCGAGCGTCTCCGATCCAGAGAACCAGGGTCAAGATGGTTGGCAGCCACCCCCGCATGATCGGATTCATTGCGTTCCTCCAACCGTCTCACTGCGATCAGCTGATGTCTGAACAAATTTGAAGTCATTTAACATATCGATCCGCTTCGTCCGGTAGAAGCAGGGAGGCCGACTGGCTGCACCAGGCATGGTCGACTCTGGTCTCACACTGCCTCACCGCGTCTGACTCTCTGTAAACTCCCCTGAGATGCGTTAGGATGGAACCGTAGAACAGTACCCTCCGGGGAACCCTCTCGCAGAACCACGGCAGGCATTTCCCAGCCGTTCGTTGTTGACTTCACCGAGTCCGAGTCTCATGAACCCACATTATATCATGATCGGCGGCTTCCTCGGAGCCGGAAAAACCACCACTGTCGGGCGGCTGGCCCGTCACTACATGGGCCAGGGGCTGCGAGTCGGGATCGTGACGAACGATCAGACAACCGATCTTGTCGACACGCATTCGCTACGTTCGCAAGGTTTCGATGTCGGCGAAGTGGCGGGCTCCTGCTTCTGCTGCAATTTCAACGCTCTGACGGATACCGTGGAGGGGCTGGGGCAAAACCAGCTTCCCGATGTGATTCTTGCGGAGCCCGTGGGAAGCTGTACCGACCTGGTTGCGACGGTCATTCGCCCGCTGGTGCAGGTCTACGGCAAGCCGCTCGACGTGGCCCCCTACGGCGTGATTCTCAAACCGAGCCATGGGCTCAAGATCCTCCGTGGCGACACGAAACGTGGTTTTTCCCCGAAGGCAGAATACATCTTTCGCAAACAGCTGGAAGAGGCCGACTTTATCCTCATCAACCGTGTCGACGAACTGCCGCCCGCCGAGATTGACGAGTTGGAGAGCCTGCTGCGAGCGGAGTTCCCAGAACAGCCAATCCTCCGAGTTTCTGCCAAGAGCGGACAGGGGTTTGACGCTCTGACCGAGATGCTCGCTCAGCAGGGCCAGTTCGGCCAGCGCGTGATGGAAGTCGACTACGACATCTATGCCGAGGGAGAAGCCGAACTCGGCTGGCTCAACAGCCAGATCAACGTTGTTTCGTCACAGCCCTTCGACCTCGACGCACTGCTGCTCGATATCATCGGGAGGCTGCATCAACGGTTTGAAACCATCGGAGCCGAGGCAGCCCACCTGAAAACAATTGGCCTGTGCGACGGCAGTTACGCCGTGGCCAACCTCGTCAGTAACGCCACTGGTCCGGAGTTGTCACTGCCGTCAAAGACCCTGACCAAGTCTGCCAACGTCGTGGTCAACGCCCGTGTCGCGACCGACCCGGCGGAACTCGAGACCTTCGTTCGTGGAGAAGTCGCTGCCGCGTGCCGCGCATTCGGAGCCTCGCACGAGGTGACCACGCTCCAGAGCTTCCGCCCCGGTCGACCAGTCCCGACCCACCGGATTAACGAGCCGGTTTGATCACTTGGGCTGACTCCTGCATACCAACCTGAAGCGTCAGCGAGGGCGAGCGGAAGTCTGCGTTTGACAATCCACTGCTCCTCAGGCGATCCTTACCGCATGTTCCAGTGGTGGCATCATCTGCGGTTCAGAAATCAGGCTCGCGATGTCATGGCGCGGGCCAGGAAGCTATCGCTTTCCACGTCCGGCCCCTCTCTCGCCGAGCAGGTCACCCAGCTGCGCTGGCTCGCCAAGAGCGGGCATAGTTTGCGGTCCCTGCTGCCACAGGCGTTCGCCCTTGGGGTGGAGGCCTCCCGTCGTGTCCTGGGCAAGACGCATTACCCGGTCCAGATCATGGGGGGGATAGCCCTGATTGAGGGGTATATCGCCGAAATGCAAACCGGAGAGGGGAAAACTCTCACGGCGGTGTTGCCCGCTCTGCTGCGGTCTCTCCCGGGGCGGGGCTGTCATGTCTTGACGGCCAACGAGTACCTGGCGAGACGTGACGCCGAGGAGATGGGCCGCGTCTTCCAGGAACTCGGCCTGACCACCGGCTGCGTTGAAGAGGAGATGGACGACGCGGCCCGCATTCCGCAGTACCAGTGCGACATCACCTACGGCACAGCCACGCAGATCGGATTCGACTTCCTGCGTGATCGGCTTAAACGCGGTGCCGAACCCAACGAAGGCCCGCGTGCGGCCTCTTCGCAGCTGGGGACTGCCAGCGGTGTCGTGCAGCGCGAACTGTACTTCGCCCTCGTCGACGAGGCCGACAGCATTCTGATCGACGAAGCGAAAACTCCGCTCATCATTGGGATTGAGACGAAAGAGGCTGCCTCGATCGAGAGCTTGTACCGCTGGGCGGATCAGGCTGCACGAACTCTCAAGGTCCGGGAGGACTTTGAGATCGACGATCGCAAGCGTCTGCTCGATCTCACGGATGAGGGATGCCGCAAAGTAATCCTTCTCTCCAAGCCGATCGTGATGGACCAGATCGATATGGAAACGATCTACCAGCACGTCGAACGGGCGCTGACCTCGATCCACCTGTTTCAGAAGGACCGCGACTACGTCGTGGTCGACGGCAAAGAAGTTGCCATCGTCGACGAAGGGACTGGCCGCGTGATGGAAGGCCGCAAATGGCAGGACGGCCTGCACCAGGCGATCGAAGTGAAAGAGGGGATCTCACTCTCAGCTCAAACCGGTTCCGCAGCTCGGATTACCATTCAGTCCCTGTTTCGTCGCTATGAACATCTCTGTGGCATGACAGGGACCGCTCGTCCGGCGAAACGCGAGCTGAAACGCGTTTATCACCTGCCCATGATTGTCATCCCGACGAACAAGCCCTGTGTCCGTCGGGGATTACCCACACGGGTCTTTGCGACTCTCGATGCCAAGTGGAAGGCGGTCGCCAAGTCGACAGCTGAGATGATGCAGCAGGGTCGTCCGGTGCTGATCGGAACGCCCTCTGTGGAAGCCTCAATCGGGCTGAGCGAGATTCTCCGCGACTATGGCGTCAAACATCGCGTGTTGAATGCTTACGAGCATGCGAAAGAATCAGAGATCGTGGCTGAGGCCGGTTTGCCTGGTCAGGTGACGATCGCGACCAATATGGCCGGTCGCGGGACCGACATCCTGCTCGGCGGTAAGCGGCTCGAAGAGAGTGACCTCGAACGCTATCCCGAGGAACTGCGAGATCAGATCCGTAGCGAATGGCTGGCCAAGCACCAGGCCATCGAGGCTCTGGTTCGCCAGGCCGGTGGACTGCATGTGATCGCCACTGAAATGCACTCTTCGGCCCGGATTGATCGCCAGCTGGTCGGTCGTGCTGCTCGTCAGGGCGACCCCGGCACCTATCAGTTCTTCCTCTCACTGGAGGACGAACTGCTCCGCGTTCTCTCACCGCAGCAACGCGAGTCTATTCAGAAGAAGGCCCGTCCAGATGCTGCGGGCGAGGTCTCTGCCAGCTGGCGGAAGAAGTTCGAACAGACCCAGTCAGCGCTGGAAAAGCTGCATACCCGGCAACGCAAACAACAGCTCGAACGCGAAAAACAGCGTGCCACCCGTTACCACAAGCTGCGACTCGACCCGTTTATTGAATTGACAGATTAGAGTCAGTCTCCTCGCTGACGCTTCGGGTTAGTTGCGAGGCCGTGTCTCTTTGGCTCCGATGACGATCAATGGTGGACCCGTTCTAATACGACTGAACATTCGCACCGATGCTTTCACGGCTCCATCATGCACCGAATTCTCGTCTTCCTGGCCTGTCTCATTTGTCCATCAGTTCTACGGGCCGAGGCTCCGCCGAACGTTGTCCTGATCATCTCCGACGACCAGGGCTGGCGGGACTACTCCTTCATGGGGCACCCCGCGATCCAGACGCCGCATCTTGATCAGTTGGCCAGTGAGTCCCTCGTTTACACCCGTGGGTACGTTCCCGATAGCTTGTGTCGTCCTTCTCTCGCATCGATTCTGACCGGTCAGTTTCCTCACCGGCATGGCATTACAGGGAACGATCCTGTACTGACTCCGGAGCTGGCCAAGTTGCCTCGTGGGACAGCCCAGAAGACCTCGGAGTACGCCCAGCTGCGAACCCTCTATAGCGAGAGCATTGACGAGTTCCCCAAGCTCCCTGGAGTACTCCACGACCATCTTGGTTTCGTCTCGCTTCAGACCGGGAAGTGGTGGGAACGCAGCTTCTCCGCAGGCGGCTTCAGCCACGGGATGAGCCATGGTATTACTGGCTCTGGCGGACGGCATGGCGATGAGGGACTCGCCATTGGCCGAGAAGGATTGAAGCCCGTTGAAGAGTTCATCGCCGAGTCGACACGGAACCAGAAGCCGTTCTTCGTCTGGTACGCCCCGATGTTGCCGCATACGCCACACAATCCGCCGCAGCGGATTCTCGACAAGTACCTGTCTAAGACTCCTCACGTCCCGATTGCGAAGTACTGGGCCATGTGTGAGTGGTTCGACGAGACGGTCGGGGATCTGCTGGCTGTGCTGGAGAAACGCGAGCTAACGAAGAACACCATTGTGGTGTATGTGACGGATAACGGCTGGATCCAGAACCCCAAAGGGGGTGAGGCCACCGGCTTCGAGCGGGCAAAGCGTTCCCAATACGACGGAGGTGTCCGCACGCCCATCATGATCCGCTGGCCCGGGCACGTGGAACCGCGTCGCGATGACAAGCACCTGGCCAGTTCACTCGATCTCTTTCCGACGATCACGACAGCTCTCGGAATCAACGATCCGACGCTGCGCAATTCGCTCCCCGGGATCAATCTGCTGGATGGGGAGCAGGTGGCTGCCCGGAAGCATGTTTTTGGCGAGATCTTCGAGCACGATGTTTATGACATTGCTCGCCCGGCCGCCAGCTTAAAGTACCGCTGGGTGACTGATGGCGAGTGGAAGCTCATTATCCCCCATGCCGAACGGGTGCCCGATGGAGTGGTGGAGCTGTACCACATTGACGAAGACCCGGATGAGCGGAAGAACCTGGCGGCATCCGAACCCGATCGGGTGGCGAGCCTGCGTGAGGCTCTAGACGCCTGGTGGAAGCCGGAGTAGGGCAGGGGACGAAGCTCCCCGAATCGCATGCTGACGGGGTGATCACGTCCCTGGACGTTGGCCCGTTGTCGGCCGCATGGCCGGGGCAGGGCAGCAATCGACGGGACAGACATCCCAGTTCGGGCCAAACTGACCGATCGCCTCTTTGAGGAAGTCGGGCGACATCCGTTCCAGGATCAGCTTGCGGATCATCGTCACGAAGCGGGGATGTGTTCCTACCGTCTGCCCGCGGACCATGTGAATTCCGCACTCTTTCGCAGCCTTGGCCGCTTCGTCATCGAGGTCATACAGAACCTCGATGTGGTCGGATAGAAATCCGATCGGCATGATGATCAGGTTGCTGACACCTTCCGTGCTCAACTGCTTCACATGATCGCAGATGTCGGGGTCGAGCCAGGGGTCCTGCGGTCGCCCCGAGCGGCTTTGATACACCAGCTTCCACCGCGAGGCGTCGACTCCCACTGCTTCAGCAACCAGTCGACAAGTCTCCTGCAGTTGCGCGACATAGTTGCAGTTGCTGGCCATCGACTCGGGGATGCTGTGTGCGGTGAAGGCGACGCGGACCTGCGAGCGTCCCTCGGGTGGGATCTGCTGCAATGCGGCCAGCATGCGATCGGCGTTGGCGGCGATGAAGTCCGGATGGTTGTAGAAGACACGAATCTTCCCGAACTGCGGAGCCTTCTCTCCAACGGCAGCCTGGCTGGCCATCAGGTTCTCGCGGTACTGACGACATCCGGAGTAAGAGCTATAGCCCGACACGACAAAGGCGAGGGCATTCTTCACCCCGTCGTCGACCATCTGCTGCATCGTGTCGTTCAGCAACGGCTTCCAGTTGCGGTTCCCCCAGTAGATCGGAACCGTCAGGCCGTTGGCCCGCATGTCGGTCTCGACAGCTGTGATTAAGGCCTGGATCTGAGAGTTGATCGGACTGATTCCGCCGAAGTGGTAGTAGTGCTCAGCCACCTCCAGCATCCGTTCGCGGGGTACGTTGCGGCCTCTCAGCACGTTCTCCAGAAACGGGATGACATCATCCGGTCCCTCTGGTCCGCCGAAGGAAACAAACAGCACCGCGTCGTATGGGGGAGGTGTGGTCACGAGGGATGTCTCGAAGTGGTGACAGGCGAGGGAAGGGGATTGTCGGTTAGGTGGGCTGGGCCAGACGGGAATGTCTGATCCACTGAGTAGTGATTGTAGTCATCTGACCACGGCAACCAGTGGTCGATGGGCGCGAAAAAGCCCAGAGATTTCTCTGGGCTCGGGGACATTTCGCGACATGAACTAGCTCAGGGCCCGGTTCTGCATGCGGTGCAGTGCAGCCTCGATGAAGTCGGCAAACAGCGGGTGCGGGACGAGTGGCTTCGACTTGAACTCGGGGTGGAACTGAACCGCGAGGAACCACGGATGATCGGGGAGTTCCACGATCTCGGCGAGCTTGCCATCGGGGCTGTTGCCCGTGATCCGCATGCCTGCGGCTTCGATCCGCTCGCGATACTCTGGATTGAACTCATAGCGATGACGGTGACGCTCGTTGATGTCGAGTGTGCCATAAGCCTTCGCCGCCTTCGATCCGGGCACCAGGTGACACGGTTGTGATCCGAGCCGCATCGATGCTCCCTTGTCGGTGACAGACCGCTGAGCTTCCAGCAGGCAGATCACGGGATGTGGAGTCTCGCCCTGGAACTCGGTGCTGTTCGCACCGGTCAGTCCCGCGACATTCCGAGCGAACTCGATCACAGCTGTCTGCATCCCCAGGCAGACGCCGAAGAATGGGATCTCGTGGGTCCG
>QWOR01000185.1 GCA_003669575.1 Planctomycetota bacterium
AACACTGAATTGACCCTGAAACCCGATGCAGCTACCATCCCACCTCGCCGAACGCGACCCGTTCCTGGAACGGGCTACGTTTCCGATCGGGCTGTAGCGCAGCCTGGCTAGCGCACTTGCTTGGGGTGCAAGAGGTCGCAGGTTCAAATCCTGTCAGCCCGACTACAGGCGAAATCAAAATCCCGTTGTTGGTTGTGAAAGCAACCGGCAACGGGATTTGACCTTTTATGGGGTATCTGTCGTCCGGCTGCACCACCGCCGATTGGCACGCCCTGACGGCTTTGCGGAAGGACGTGGGAGTCGCTAGGTCTCTGACGCTCGCGCTCAGCGGTAGGCTCCAAAGCGGGCCAACCAATGTCACTCTGCGTCGACTTCACTGAACTGGAGGCGGCTTCTAACGAGACTGACAAACTGATCGCAGGCGAATAAAGTAGCACGACAATTACGGGGACAAAAAACGCTTGTCAATATCGGGCCATCTCGGGCCTCCCACTCCACAACACGCCGCAGTCAATTCAGGACGCAGAGGACCTCACATGAACCCGAGTGAATCGCGATGGATTACTTTTCTCATCGTGTCCCTGTTCGCCGTTTTGGGGGCAGCCCGAGGCAGTCTGGCGGAGAATACAGCAGTCACGCCGGCTCCTGGTGGTGGTGAGCGATGGATGGGGCGGCACGAGGCGATCAACCAGCGCGTGAAAGAGGACAAGGCCGACCTGCTGTTTATTGGCGACTCGATCGTCCAGAACTGGAAGTTTCCCGAAGACGGCAAACCGGTCTGGGATCAGTTCTACGGCAAGCGTCATCCAGCCAATCTGGGGATCAGTGGTGATCGCACGGAGCAGGTGTTGTGGAGACTGACACACGGCAATCTGGACGGCATTTCGCCGAAGCTGGCCATCATCATGATCGGTCAAAACAACGGGCCGTTTAACACAGCTGAGGAGATCGCCGAGGGGGTCACAGCTGTCGTCAGAACGGTGCGTGAGCGCACACCGAACACGAAAATCCTGCTGCTCGGGATCTTCTACCGGGGGGAAGAGCCCAACGAAGAACGACAGAAGCTGGCCAAGACCAACACGATCATCGCGAATCTGGCGGACAACAAGACTATCCATTACATGGACATCAGTAAGATCTTCCTGCTGCCCGATGGCAAGATTTCCAAGGACCTCATGCCCGACTTCGAGCACCCCAGCCCCAAGGGATTTTGCGTCTGGGCCGAGGCCATCGAAGCGAAGGTGGCTGAACTGATGGGAGACGCAGGAGCAGCGGGGCCTCCGAAGTGTTCACAGCCCTAGGGCTGCAACTCTCTGGTCGGAGCCAGGTGGAAGCGAGTGAGAGATTCCTGATCGCTGATGTCCTGATTCAGGTGCCCAGATTCCAAGCTCAACGATGACTCAGTGACATGTCATCCCAGCAACGAGTCTTGCCATGGAAGTGGCATCAGGGAACGAACAGGATTCATCGCCAACGCCTCTTGAGCTCACGCACATCGGTCGGCCCAAAGCAGGCCAAACGATGCCACCCAGCGAACGTGAACACCACCCACAAAAATCCGTTTCACCGATCGGCGTACGTTCTGAATGCTCTATGAATCCTCAGGTTCTCACGGACTTAAGCAAGATCAGCAACATTCAAAGGATTCCATTCAGCGACACACAATAGATTCGACTGTAGTCGAAACGAGGGTCTACACCTTTGTACAGACGATTGAATTGGTAAACTTCAACCATCCCGAATTCCTTCGCAAGTGTGACCGCAGAAGAATTGTGTACAGGCACATCGAGAAAGACAGCTTCCGACGGAAAGTTCGCAAGACAACGATTCAGAGGAGCAGAGGCAATGTCATCAGTATCTGCGACTAGTAATAATATTCGGATCCCATTTCGACTGTGGCCCGATACGCATACCCCCCGAATCGCAGTCCCGTCGACGTACACCCAAGAGAGGCGTCCCACCTCTTCCAGCACCGATGCGATCAAATGATCTCGTCTCATCCGGAAACATTGTGCGTCGTAGTCTGCAATTGACTCGACGGGCACAGATGTTGCTGACACGACGTTTGTATCTGGAATAAGCACACGAGGCACACCGAAGGCCTTCATGTGCCGAATCCGTTGTGACGGAGCGAATGAGTATTTCAATGCCGTTGGAACAAATGAGGCCGGAACATCCATCCCGATCGTTGCATCTCCGGTAAGTTGCGAGGACAGCCCGGCCAATCCTGCCTCCAGCAAGCTCTTCCCGATCCCAGAGAATCGGTACTCGGGATCAACCACAACAGCCAGAATGAGTCCGAACGATGGATTCACTCGACAGGTCCAGACGACACCGACAGTTTGGTCGTGAAGCTTCGCAACCACGCCATCGGTCGAGGCCATTTTCTGCAGGATATTGACATATACGATACGGGGATTGATCCCTTCACCTGAAAGCCAAAGCATCAACAACGAGAGATCAGTTGGTGTCGCCTCGATAATCTGAAACATATCGGTACGTGCAAAACTGACTTGCTGCTTTTTTCGGTCTGTCAACAATGTGATATCAAAAACGCATTGAGCATCCCCACGCAGGGTACATTCGGTCTCACGGAGAGCAACGTATTCCTGATGCAGATTTCCGACGCCGACAACGATTCCTCGCGCAAGCCGACAGAGGTTCCTTGGCGACGAATAAGTAAGAAGTGCCCGATGCTGCCCCAGCCTCTTCAAGACCAGCTTTGGCGGGAGCACTCCAGGGACTTCCTGACGAACCCTACTGTGGAAGATCTGATGAACCCGCTCCAACAACTCGAACATAGTCCACTGTGGATCAAGTAGATCCGAGTAAAATGAGAGCAGTTCGGGTGCGAGGAACTTACCGAATTCCTCCAAAAAATCTCCCGGTGCCTGCATGAAGACCCGAGATGCGGCCATGACCAAAGCCATGGTTTCGCCATCGGAATAGGCTTGATTGGGCAGGTAGGTTTTTGGAGGCAAGCCACACTCTCGACACACGAGTTGCCATGCAAACGGCCCCCCAACACGGTGAATGAACTTTTGAAATTGAACGAGAATCAATCCGTGCATGACCGCTGCCTACCTGTCTACGTACCTACCTGCCTACCATCGGTATACCGATGAATCCACCTGGTGAACGTAGCATCTCAGGATTTTGCGCCATGTGACGAAACCTGTTGCGCCAGGTGGAATTGCGGATCAGAATATCTCCTTTCGTAAGTCTTGCGAAGGAGGTGTTTGTGATGGAGGTCGTCATTTGGAACTCTGTACTTGCTGTGCTCAAGCAGGTCAACAAGCGTCATCCACGAGCGAAAGAGACCTATTCCCATGAGGACATCGTTCGTGTCTGGTTCTGGGCCGTGATTCACGATCGGCCAGTCTCATGGGCGACTCGAAAAGCGAACTGGCCTTTGCATTACCGGAGACGTGCCATTCCGTCTTCATCCACGATGTCACGGCGGTTACGTTCCCCCGAGGTTCAAACTTTAATTCGTATGGTCGAGGAAGGCACAATCCAACCGAGTCAGACTCGACCTCTGGCCTGGATCGTGGATGGCAAGCCACTGGTCATCGGCAATTGCTCCAAAGATCGTGATGCCGGTTATGGACGCGCCGGTCGTGGCAACTCCAAGGGATACAAGCTGCATGTGATTTGCAGCTTCGATGGTCAAATCGCAGCCTGGGACGTGGCCCCGATGAACATTGATGAACGAGTGATGGGCCGTCAACTGGTTCGCGAATCACGAATTCAAGGCTACTTGTTGGCGGACGGAAATTATGATTCGAACCCACTTCATGATGTCTGCGCCGAAGTCGGAAATCTGCAACTCGTGGCCCGCCCTCGTGGCGGGTATGGTCTGACCAGACGACGCAAATCTCAAAGCACGGGCCGAAGGCGATCGATCACACTTCTGGAGAATCCCAGCCCGATGTTCGGTCGCACACTGTTGAACCTGCGTGACGAAATCGAACGCCACTTCGGGAACCTGACCAACTGGGGCGGGGGCTTAACCCACTTACCGCCCTGGGCTCGAACACTTCCAAGAGTCCATCGCTGGGTTCAAGCCAAACTGATCCTGAACGCCCTCAAACGACGACATCGTTCAACAACTTACGGCAACTCATGAAAAATCCTGCGGAGCTTGGGAACGAGATCCAAATCGACAAGTCATTTTCAATCATCACTCTGCCATTTTCAGACAATCCGAAACATAGCCTCGGATGGCCAGTTGCAGCTGTTCATGCCATCTGATGCGGGCTATACACTCTGGCCAGCCCTTCTGGTCTCCGGTCAGGTGTTTCATCCATGCGTATGCTCGCCGCTCTTCTGGTGTTGTCCAGCTTCTGCCTCCACAAGCCACTCGTGGCTGCTGAGCCCGTGCGGCCGACGGCGAAGATCTTGTGCGAGAGGGCTGAGCAGTGTCGGCAGATCCTCAAGACGAACATCGTGTCGTTCTACCTTCCCGCCTGTGTGGATCAGAAGAATGGCGGGTATCTCGAATGGCTCGATGGCGACAAATTCGCTCCGACTGGTCAGAAGTTCCTCACGCTTCAGGCCCGCCAGCTGTGGTTCTTCAGCACGATTGCCGCTGAGGGGATCGAGAAGGACGCGGCCCTTCGTGCGGCCAGATCGGGTTTCGATTTCATTCAGAGCAAGTTCCGTGATTCGGTCCACGGCGGCTATTTTGCCATGGTCTCCGATGAGGGATCGCCCGCCGATCGTCGCAAGCATGTCTACCTGAATTCGTTCACGCTCTATTCAATCGCTGCCTACTACCGCGCTTCGAACGACCCCACTGCTCTCAACGCAGCACAGAGTTTGTTTCGCACGATGGAAGAGAAGTGCTACGACAAGACGCACGGTGGATATGTCGAGTTCTTCGAAGAGAACTGGACGCCCATTCTTGATCGCAGTGCGCAGTCCTTTATTGGGAAGGGGGGGACGAAGACCTACAACACGCACCTGCATGTGTTGGAGGCTTTCACCGAGTTGTATCGAGTCTGGCCCGATCCGCTGGTTCGGCAGCGGCTGGAGGAGACGCTGCTGATCAATACGCAGACGGTCCGCCTGCCCGAGTACGGCTGTAACGTGGATGGCTTTACGCCCGAGTGGACGCCGATCCAAACCCCGGAAAACCGCCGGGCCAGCTATGGTCACGATGTCGAGGGAGCGTGGCTGTGCCTTGACGCCGCTCGTGCGCTGAGCAATTCACCCCGTCTGCTGCGAGGCTGGGCCGAAGGGCTGGTCAGTTACAGCCTTCAGCATGGTTACGACAATCAGCACGGAGGTTTCTATAACTCCGGCCCGTTGGGCAAGGCCTCCGATGACACGAACAAAGTCTGGTGGGTCCAGGCCGAGGCACTGGTCGCTCTGCTGGAGTTGTACAAGCTCTCGGGAGATGTCCGGTATTACCAGGCGTTCGAAGAGACTCTCTCATTCATCACGAAACACCAGCTGGCCCCGGGTGGAAGCTGGTGGACCTCCTGCCAGGCCGACGGAACACCGTTGAATAACCTGCGAACCTCGATGTGGCAGGGCGGGTATCACAATGGCCGGGCGATGATTCTGAGTGCCGCACTGCTGGATGAGTTGGCGAAGGGCGCGAAGTAACTGGAGTACTGGCGGATTACCTCGTCATTAGCGTTCCGAGGAGAGTCACATCAGGAGCGGCGGGCGTGAGCCTGCCGAGGCCACCCGGATCTCTGTGCGTTTGTGACGCTCCACGACTCGGCAGACTGACGCCCACCGCTCTCGGAAGGCGATCGACGCCTACTTCCCCTCAGCCGCCCATTGCTTGTTCAGGTCGATGTTCTGGCGCAGCAGGTCGTTCTTGGGGCCGTTGCCTTTGAGGTACTCCTGCATATCGGAGTCGTACATGGCCATTGGCTCGGGCTGGCGGCCTTGATCTTGGGTCTGGATTTCCCAGTCAGCGAGTTGCTGACGAAGGGTTTCGAGAGTGGATTTGTACTGCGGATCGGCGGCGAGGTTGTGGATCTCGTGTGGGTCGGTGGTCAGGTCGTACAGCTCCTCGGCGGGGCGGTTGTCGGCGAAGAGCAGCTGTTCCGTAAGCGGGGGGAGTTGATTCGCGGCGTGCAGCTCTCGCAGCTTCTGGATGATGGCCTTGTCGTCCTTGTAGCGGTTGGGCTGCAGATGGGGCCGCTCATTCAAATAATTGCGGATGTACTTGAACCGGTCGGTGCGGACGCTGCGGAGGTGTTCCATCGTCTCGTCGCACCTGTCACGGGCAGCGAATACGGCGTTGCGCGGGGTGTAGTCCTTCGCGAGGATGTTCCGTCCCTGCATCCAGGAAGGGGTCGCGATCCCGGCCAGGGCAAGGGACGTGGCTGTCATGTCGATATGCTCGATGAGGTCGTCCCGCACGGCGCCGCGACCGACACCCGGTCCGCGAATGATGAACGGGATGTGCGTTCCCTCGTCGTACAGAAACTGCTTGCCGCGGGCGTGGCTGATTCCGTGGTCGGTCATGAAGAAGATGACCGTGTTGTCGAGCAACTGGTCCTTTTGCAGGCGGGCGACCAGATCGCCGACCTCCTTGTCGGTGAGGCGGCAGGAGTCGAGGTAGTCGGCCCAGTCCTGCAGGATCACCGGATCGCGGGGGTAGTAAGGCGGTAGCACGACATCGGCGGTGTTAGTGGTTGAGCCGAGTTCCTTGAGTGCCCGCGACTCCCAGTTCTTGTTCGGCCCCTGGCCCCGGTACTTGCCGCCGTGCAGCTGGACCTGCATGAAAAAGGGCTGGCCGGGCTGGCGGCCGGACCAGTCGTTACTGTTGTACATGTCAGCGGGCCACTCGAAGTTGTAGTCAGTCTTGCCGAGCCTGCCACCGCTCGTCCCATAGCCGCCGATGCAGGTGTAGTAACCCGCCTTCTGGAACAGCACCGGGACGGGGACGACTTCGCCGGGGAGGTGGATCTTGAGTTCGCCGCGACCGCTGCGGTGGTGATGGGCTCCGATCGTCGTCTGGTAACACCCGGTGATGAGGGCCGACCGACAGGGCGAGCAGACGGGGGCAGTCGTGAACGCCCGACTGAACCGCGTTCCCTCCGCTGCCAGCTGGTCGACATGCGGGGTGTTGATCGTTTTCTCGCCATAGCAGGAGAGGTTCGGCGACATGTCGTCGACGACGATCCAGACGATGTTGGGACGGGGAGCTGGCTCCGCAGCGGGGGCAGTCGAAGAGAGAATCGCCACGAGGACGAAGAGGAGGCCGATGTGCTGGAACATAGAGGAGCGCCAGGGGTATAGGTATAGGGCCGAAGGCCTGGTGGGCAGATGCCAGTATATCGTGGAACGTCTATGAGCGTTCGCGGCTCAGCGGGGGAGGCGGTTGCTGCGATTGGTGATCACAACGTTCCGGCTTCCAGCTGTTCCAGGTAGATGAACTCGGGAGCTTTCACTCCGGCGTCTTTGCGGATCTGGACCAGCCTGGGCGACTCAAAGAACGCTTTGGCTGCGTCGAGCGATGTCCAGACGGAGAAGTGGACGATCTTGTTCGGATCGCTTTCATACTTAAGAACCTGGTACGACCGCTCGCCAGCTTCGCGACGGATCCCAGCTGCGCCGTCGAAGATTGCTTTCCAGGCGGGGTAGTCAGCGACTTCATGGATGATGAGAACGTGCGGCATGGAGGATGTCCGAATGTGTGCTCGGGGAGCGGGAGTCGGTGAAGTGTCTGTTCTTGAAGAGGGCTCGTCTATGGACGGGAGGATACGGTCGAGGGTCTTAAGGGGATGAGCAACAAGACTCTCATCTTCCCTCGGTTACCTAACGCGTGAGCGACGAAACTCCAAAGGCATCATCCCCAATCCACCTCGCGGACGCTTCGGACGACGGTGTCTGTGCCTTGGCAAAATGCACGGTTTGGCGAGAAAATCCGGAACGTATGACTCGTGCTGCCGATGGTCGACCAATGTGTGGCTGCCCACTGTTTTTTTATAGGGAAGCCAGATGGACCGGGGTAGGATTGTGGGGATGGTTGTGGGAGTCCCCGATGTATGTGTCGTGCGGGGGCTCAGGTCTTTCAGACAGGCATCCCCATTTGAACCAGCACCGCTCACCTGTGAAATTCGATCGACTCACTCGGATTGGAGTGGCGTTGATTGTACTGCTGTGTGTGTGGAGCATCCGAGTGAGCGCAGCACCGCCGTTTCCCTGGCGGGATCGTCGGGCAGGGGCGGTTCCCTATACCCCACGGATGGGAGTCGCTCCGGCTCCGAGGACGCGACCGGTTCCGGCCACTCCCGACATCGTCATCCAGGAATTCCCGCAACCCTCGCTCGTGCCTGCGACTGAGCCGACACCGATCGATCAGCCAGCGTCGCAGCCAGTTCGTACTCGAACCTACTTCACGCCCCGGTCATCCGATTCAACCTACCCCGCGGGGTACGGCATTCATGTCGGGGTGACTCAACAGTTCCTGGACGAACTCATCAAGGTCGAGTCAGTCGACTCAGGTCCGGTGCGAGATTGCATCCTGGGGGCTCAGGTGGTGGGGTCTCAGTCCACGGAGACCGCGGTCCATGTTCGACTGGTCCCCAATGACCAGATGGCTGAACTGGAGTTCCAGTTGAGTGGTGTCACCCGAAACGAGACTGAGAATCGCACCCCGCAGGCAGTCATCCAATCCGAGGGAGTACACCGCTTCGAAGTTTCCAAGTCGGTGACTTTTGACGGCAAGAAACTGCTGACTCGCAGCCCGTCCGCTACGATGTATCCCTTCCGGCGGAACCGGGCTGCCCGCACTCCGGCGAGCTCAATTCCGCTCCTTGGGCCGCTGGTCTCGCAGTACGCTCTGGGGATCGCCGACCAGCGACGCCCCATGGCAGAAAGAATCACGGCGCAGAAAATCACCGAGCAGGTCGTCCCTCAGTTTAATGAATCCGTCGACGAGCGGTTGACAGAACTGAACAATCAG
>QWOR01000236.1 GCA_003669575.1 Planctomycetota bacterium
GCCGGCATACGGACTGGGAATCAGCCGATGTGAGAGCTTTCGACAGATCGACGGCCAGGACTTCCGCTTCGGACAGGAAGGCGTCGATGACTTCCCGCAGTAAGTCCTCATCCTCAAGCACACGTGAGCGTGCCGCTGACCAGTCGATGTGCACTTCGGCCGGGAAGTCCTCAACTGGGGCCGACCGCTGTGGTGTCCGTTCCCGAGTATCCGCAGCCGTGGCTGACTTGGTCCCGGAGTTGAAGAATGGCAACATTGCCGCCAGGAGATCGTGCGGTCGGACTGGCTTCGACACGTAGTCGTCCATCCCGGCGTCGAGGCAGAGCTTGCGGTCGCCCTTCATGGCGTGAGCTGTCATCGCGATGATCGGGACTCTCTTTCCCGAACGCGTCTGCTCCTGGCGAATCAAGGCGGTCGCTTCCATGCCGTCGAGTTCCGGCATCTGGATATCCATCAGAATCAGGTCGTAATCGGTCTTCGCTGCGAGGTCGACAGCCTCACGTCCATTATTGGCCACGGTTACGGTATGACCCCAACGCTTAAGCAGCCCGATGGCGAGCTTCTGATTCGCGAGGCTGTCCTCTGCGAGCAGGATCGACAGCGGTGGCAGCTGGGAGGCAGTCTGTTGCAGCTCGACGGGGGCAGGACGGTCGAGACGTCTGCCATCCATGGCCTGCATAATGGCATCGAACAGGTCGGACTGTTTGACCGGTTTGACGAGGTAGGATCGGATCCCGAGGGAATTGAGTTCCTGAGTTCCCTGCTTCTGGTCGAGTGAGGTCAACATCATCACGATGACGCTGGAGATCTTGTCGTCCTGGCGAATGTGTGATGCGAGTGTGAAACCATCGACCTCGGGCATGCTGGCATCAGTGAGAACCAGATCGAATGGAGGCCCCGACTTACTGGCCAGTCGCAGAATCTCCAGCGCCGTGGCTGCATCACCGACAGCTGTGGGCTGCATCTGCCAGTTCTGGCACATCTTGAGCAGAATACGACGATTGGTGTCGTTGTCATCGACGATGAGTACACGCAGTCCGGTGACCATCATCAGGTCGTGAGCGTCGCTCGACGGACTGGAAGAGGCTTTGGGCTTGGTAAAGTTCACCAGGAAGTGGAACGTGCTCCCCTCTCCCAGTTTGCTCTGGACCCAGATCCGGCCACCCATCAGAGAGACGAGCCGCGACGAGATCGACAGCCCCAGTCCGGTCCCGCCGAATCGGCGTGTCATCGACGTGTCGGCCTGTTCAAAGGCTTCAAAGACTCGGCTGATCTGATCAGGGCTGATGCCGATACCGGTGTCGCGAACAGCGAAGTGCAGCTGAATCTCGTCGTCGGTCTGGGATTCAACCTGAACCGAGGCGACGACTTCTCCGTGGGCCGTGAACTTGATGGCGTTACCGACCAGATTCAACACGATCTGCCGAAGACGCAGCCCATCACCCATGACAAACTGGGGCACAGCTTCGTCGATCTCAAAGGCGAGTTCGATCTTCTTGGCATGAGCGCGGATCGCCAAGGTACGTACCGTATCACCGAGCCACTCGCGAACCTCGATGGGATAGCTTTCCAGTTCGACTTTACCCGATTCAATCTTTGAGAAGTCGAGAATGTCGTTGATGATTTCGAGTAGCGAATCGGCGGAATCTCGAATCGTCTCCAGGAAGTCTCGCTGTTCCGGCTGGAGCTCAGTGTCGAGGAGCAGTTCCGTCATGCCGATGACCGCGTTCATGGGCGTACGGATTTCGTGACTCATGTTCGCCAGGAAGTCGCTCTTCGCGCGGCTGGCGACTTCAGCGGCGTCCTTGGCTCGGCGGAGTTCCTCTTCAACGAGCTTGCGTTCCGTGATGTCGCGACAGATACCGACGAGGCCGAAGACCGCTCCTGACTTGTTACGGAGCGGGACTTTGGTCGTCAGGATCGTGCGGCGCGAACCATCTGCTGTGACGAGTTCTTCTTCGCGATTCAGGAGGGTCTTGCCGTCGTCCATCACTTGCTGGTCATCGGCCTCGAAGACATTTGCCAGGGTGAGGTCGAAGATCTCCCGGTCCGCCAGTCCGATGAGTTCCGATTCGGATTGTTTGCCGAGCGCCGAGACGAGCGTGGAGTTCACGGTCACGAACCGCCCCTGGCGATCCTTGATAAAGATATGATCTGGCAGGTTATCGATCAGGGTTCGCAGACGGTCGCGTTCGACCTGCAGAGCGGCTTCCATCTCGTGATGGACCGTGACATCACGGGAGATCCCCACGGTCCCGATAATGTTCCCCTGACGATCTCGCAATGGAACCTTGGTGGCGGAAACCCATGACGTGTGCCCATCGGGCCAGATCAGTTTCTCGACCTCATCGATCAATGGAGTTCCTTGCTCCATGATCTCTCGCTCTTTCGCCATCGAGGAGTCGGCGTGCTCTTCCTGGAAGAAGTCGGCATCGGTCATGCCGCAGGCGAGACGCGGGTCAGGCAATCCCGACCGGAGAGCTTTGGCGCGGTTGATACGCAGGAACCTGCCTTCGCGGTCCTTGAAATAAATATCGTCGGGAATCGTCTCCATCAGCGATTCGAGGAGCGACTGATCGGCGTGCAGCTCTTTCAGCTGCCGCTCGGTCTCCTGAATCCGGATCCGCAGTTCCTGATTCTCGGCTTTGATTAACGCAATCTCTTCAGGCGATCCGGCCCCAGCCATCCCACGTCCTCCCGAATCAGTGCTACGGATGAGTGTCCATGCATCTGCCAGAGATCGCAAGCGATCCACGCAGGATCAGCTGATCCGATCGTTTACCAAATACGATGTAGGACGGGTTTACTTGCCCAGAAAGCTGAACAGGCGTCGCTTCGGCTTATCGGTCGCGGCGGTTCCCGCTTGTGCATCAGCAGCGCTCTGGTTGATCTGCTCGCCTGAATCGATCTGCTGGGCCAGTAACTCGATGGCCTTGGTGACCTTCGACTTCGGTGCCTGCTCGATGAGTGGCACGCCGTTATTACGCGACTCGATCATTGAAGCGTAGTCATTGGGGATTTGCCAATAGACTTCGCGACCGATCGTATCGAGGGCTTTATTGAGACTGATCTGGCTGTCTTCCAGGCCAATTCGATTGACCAGAACTTTGACCTTGCTGGCCAGGTCGCGTTCTTCGAGGAACTGGGTAATGCGGACGACATTTCGCAGGCAGGGCAGGTCGAGCTGGGTCACCAGCAGGACGATGTCCGACACTTCCATCGCTGCGATGTCGAGCGGACAGAAGCTCTTGCTGACATCGATGATCAGGTGTGAAAAGGTCGCCTTGAGCAGCGACACCACGCGTTGCAGCTGGTCGGGTGTGATTGGCGGGTGGTCGTCCATCTGAATCGGACGTGGAAGCAGGAATGCGCCACTGGAGTGCTGTGTGAGAGAACGTTTGAGCAATGAGTAGTCGAGCCGAGTGATGTTGTCGGCGACATCCTGAATCGTGTAGTCCGGAATAATGTCGAGCCAGACATCGGCGTCACCGAGCCCCATGTCGAGGTCGATCACTCCCACGCTGTTGTCTTTGTTACGAGCTTCGATGCATGCCAGATTGATAGCGAGCGAGGTGCAACCGACGCCTCCGCTCGCCCCGACGACAGTCACGACCTTACTTCCGCCCGTCTTCCCCCCCTTGCGACCTCCCCCCGTCAGTTGCAAGCGATCGAGCGCGGCCATGAAATCGTCGAGGCGGAGCGGGGCATTGAGAAATTCCCGCGCGCCATTGCGCATCGCCTGAAGAATCAGGCTGCCTTCGGTGGACTTACTGAGAACTAATACCTGACAGGCCGGAATGAGCTGGCTGACCTGAGCAATGAGTGCCAAACCTTTGGACTGGTCGGCGTCGAGGCTGATGAGGGCGATATCCGGCTTGGTCTGTGCGACCAGATCGGCGAAGAACTCGTAACGTGAACATTCCGCTTCCAGCCAGACGGTATCGATGCCGAGCAGAAGGTTCTTGACCGAGCTACGCGAGCCGTCGTTGGGATCGACAATCGCGAGTCGAACGACGTTACTCATGATGACATCCTTGGGAAGTCACTCACACCGGGATAAACCCTCGCGAGAGTGGAACAGTTGATGGGGCCTGAGTCAGTCGATCGGGGTGTCAATCTCATCGAGAGATTCTCGATGTTTAATTGGCCTGATCGCGGACACTCTGAGGTTTGGATGTGTTCGATCGAGTACGGCCCGGCGATCGATTGGAGTTGGTTCTTGGAGGGTTGATGAGCCCCGGCTTGGGCGAGGTCTCGTTGGATTCCGAGGAGGTGGTCCGACCAATTGAATCGGGAATCTCACGTCGAGATGGAACCCGGAAAGGATCGCCGCCGGCCTGGATAATTTGCTGCTTACCAGACCGTCCACTCATCGTCTGGATTTCACTGCTGCCCGGAGCCGAAGGAGTGATGTTTTGCTCTTCTGATGGGGCGATCTGGGGCGTGTGTTCGGGAGAGATTTGCTCGTCCGGAGAACAGATTGGACCACTTCCCGTGGTCAGACCAGCCTGGGCATTGCCGTAGGGCATTTCAGTCGGACAGGCACCGTTCTCACAGTTCGCACAGTCCGGACCGTAGCTGGGGACTTCCAGCATGCCATCGAGGAAGAATTCCTTGGAAGTAGGCTCGTCATGGGTCCAGCCGGGAGCGTTTTCCGGGACCTGATCAGGACGCAGCGGTCCAGCCATTTCCGGTGTCACCATGATCAGAAGTTCAGTCTCGCCGATTTCGTGAGACTTCTTGCTGAAGGCAGCACCGATGACGGGGAGTTCTCCGATGATCGGATATTTCGATGAGGTCGTCACTCGCTTCTGAGAAATCAATCCACCGATCATGATCGTCTCACCAAAGTTCATCTCGACCTGGGTGTTGACGCGACGGGTGTTGATACCGGGGACCACGATCCCCTGGATGTTGACCGAGCTGCTGTAGTCCTTTTCGCTGACTTCCGGAGCGATATCGAGGCGGAGTCTTCCATTTCCGAGGACTGTTGGAATCGCTTCCATACGCACTCCGAATTCGCGGAACTGGATCGAGACGGTGCCGACAGCACCGGGAACCAGGATCGGGAATTCACCACCCGACAGGAGAGAGGCCGGTCGACCGCTGGTGGTGACCAGAGTCGGTTCGGCGAGGACCTTCGCCAGTGACTCGGTGGTCAGGGCGTCAAGAAATCCATGGAAGGAGTTGGAGTTTCCGGTCAACGCAAACAGCAGAGGAGCAGTGCTGGAGCCAATCGAAGGAACCGGAGGTCCATTGAAGGGAGCCGTGATCCCGGTGACTGGAACCAGTCCGCCGATCGTACTCGCCACGGCGTAATTCTGACCCTTGGCAATGAAGTTGAAGCCGAGCTGTTTCAACTTGGATCGCTGAACTTCCAGGATTTTTACATGCAGCTGGACACCGATGACGCCACCGACCTGCAGCTGATTGTGGACCGTGGGGTACATTTCTTTGGCGATGGCGAGGATCTGCGGGATGGATTGTGGTTCGGTAACCCAGCCTCGCAGGATGACGCTCTCTTTCAGTGAGACGACATCAATGGCTGAGCCAGGGAAGAGTCGCTCCAGATACGCCTTGAGTTCGCGAACATCTCCCTCCACGAAGACTTCCACGTTAAACATATTGCCCGTCTCATCTTTGACGGTCATGGAGGTCACACCCGTGTTGTCTGCTCGCAAGCGAATCTGCGTTGGAGAAACTGGGGAGACATTGAGAATCTCGGGGTTAAATCCATCAACGACTTCGATTCGCTTGGAAAACTCCAGCGTGCGAGATTGCAGATGCAGGATAGAGATTTTTGTCGTGGGAGAAATGACGTGCAGGACAGGCTCGGTATCCCGCGATGGGCCAGGATTTTTCGCAGGTACCGGAGCTGGAGCCGGGGTCCCCGAGAGATCGGGTTCCGGTGGAGGAGGTACCTGGGCGGGAGCTGCTGCCGGACCTGGGAGGGGCAGGGCGTTTGGTGCCTGAGCGACCGCGGAAGTTGCGCAGGCAACCCACAGGACCGCTGCTGCCGCCGTCTGATAACAGACGGTGTAGATCCCGGTTCTCCAACCGAATTGTTTGGAGGTTGACATCCTTGCACCTCAATCACATTGGCATGATCGATGTTGCTGGCGGTTCGACGTGTTCGTCAAACCAGGCCACCATTCACTCGTGTCATGCACATCTTTTGGATTGCGTCACGCGATCGATCCCTCGATCGCGTTTCGTGGTTTCAGACCGATTTGACTCACGTCATTTCTGGTCCGACGACCACAGCTTCTTCAGGAGATCCGGGATTCCTTGAACATCGGGGGCAGCGTTCTCATCCAGAGGGATGTCGTCGACTTCCACGGTCAGATCGTTGGAATCAGGTCCGGCGTCCTTCACATCAACATTCATGGTCGGATTCCCATTCGCATCGACTGGAAATCCGTTGTCATCCGTCTTGGCGTTCGGATCCTGAGGCAGGAGTTTGTCCAGATCAGGGGACAAGTCCTTGACTGCTTTCAGGCCGAGCTTGGCATCCACTTTGGGAGGAAGATCGTCCAGTTCGACACTGACAGGGTCGTTGCCGGCATAGACGGTGATCTTCCACTTCTTGACATCGGAAACTTGTGCGACGGGAGCTGCAGCTGGAGCCTGTTGAAGGAATCCCTGGACTCCACCTGCGGCTGGATCGGCCGGTGGATCGGTGGTTGCCACCGAATCCGCGTTTGCCGCTGCTTCCTGATTACGATGCCCCGATTCATCCGCTTCGGAGTATCCGTAGTCAGCCACATCTCCCTTGTTGACGGCGTGTTTCAGTTCACTCAGCGCATCGTGGTTGAGTCCATTGGCATTCACCAGTTCATCATCATCCGGATGTCGCAGTGACAGAGACAGCTGACCTTTGATCTTGGCGATCTCGATGTAGTCGTCCTGTTCCGGGGTGACCAGAAGTGTGACGTACCGGGCTCGTTGCTGCTGGTTCTTGCTGTCCTCGCTCTTGACGGTCTTGTCTTCACAGGCGAAGACTTCGACGTACTCCAGAAGAGTTCTCAGTTCCATGCCCTTGCGGCCGTTAAAGGTGACCTTGAGGTCCACTTTGTCGCCCGGTTTGAGCATACCGCTGTGCGTCTGTGAGTCGGTGACTGGGAACGTGTTGATTCGCATGCCCTTGGGAATCTGGTGCGAGGCACTGAATGAGCCTTTGTCACCGAGTTTGGACTTACGAATCAGGTCTCCCTTCTGCACCGGAATCATCAGAGCGCGTTCGTTGTACTCTTCAGGTTTGATCACGAGATCTTCGCCGTAGGTCAGCAGAGCTGTGACGGGAAGTTCCTGCATCACGACATTCTCGACCGTGAGTGGTTCAGCGGGCTTAATGTCCTTGAGTGCGACCAAAACTGAGCGAGTCTCGATGACTGCTTCCTTCTGGCTGCCCTGCATCGCCTGCTGGACTCCCAGCATTGCGACCAGGCCACACCCGATGGCGACGGCCAACAACATCAGTGCCTTGGGTTTCATCTCTTCGTACTCCGAATGGAGGACCTGAGTTGCAAGTCGTCCCCGGAGTCGAAATAGACTTCGCCCCGGAACAACATCGGCATCACCAGGACCGCAACTTCACAATATGCGGGTTATGACGGTTGGATTGACCAGAACAACTTGTCCTGACGCACAGACTTTTCTGCCGGTACGCCAAGAGACCCCGCGTCATGATGTCACGACGCGGGGAATTTCGGCGGTTTCTGCCTGACATTTCAACGCGGCGACGTTCTTAGAACATCCCGGCGTAGAAGAAGTAGGCAATCGAGGCCACAGTCATCGGGATGCCGTAGGGCAGCAGGTACATCCGTGGCTTACGCTCAGCGGCAATTTCTGCCAGCTTTTTGGGATCTCGAATGGTAGTCCACTCGTGCCAGATGATGAGGAACTGGCCGAAGTGCTTCTTCCATTCTCCGGAGTAAGCGACCATCACCAGAGCCATCGCGGCTCCGACGAACACGGTCCAGATGAAGGCGTTGAAGGCGACGTTCCAGCCCAGCCAGGCACCCAGGCCAGCCATGAGCTTCACATCACCAGCACCCATACCGCCGACCGCATAGATCGGGAGCATGGTGATCAAGCCGACGACCATGCCCAGCAGGGCAGCGCCCAGTCCCGACAGACCTCCGACACAGGTCCCGTAAATCAGGCCGGTCAGAATCATGGGGAAGGTCAGCCAGTTCGGAACTCGCAGTTCCTTACCGTCGATCCAAGCTGCCCAGACCATGACGGCTGCGACGAGCTTGACGTGCCAATTTTCGACAAAAATGTTGTGCCAATCCATGAGAGCCGGCCTTTCAGATGAGGGGGAAATCTCTCTGTTGAGTCGAACAGGCCTCATGCCCATTTGATAACTCAACAGAAACCGGATGCCGTGTGGCATCTCCAGGGTACTAGGTGCGGACTCCACCAGTCAGGAACCACAGAAGGCTCGCAGCTGCCATGGAGGCTGCTCCCAGTAGGGGGGCAAGTTCAAAGGGGAGCCAGAATGGAATCATGAGATCACCTGTTGAACGGGGCCAAGTGCCGGACATCGATCGAGAAGATCGGGTTATTGCACTTGAAGTACACAAACCTATGTCAGGCTGGGAGAAGGTCAAAAAGTTCTTCTAGAGAATTTCGGGAAACAGTACCGGCGCGTGAGGGCGAGAAGTCACATTGCTCGTTTCTCAGCCCTGCTCAAAACGAACAACCGCTCTGCCCGGTATAAACCATGCAGAGCGGTTGTGGTGTATCGCGAGGCCGTTTCCGGCCACGGATCACGTCAACTGGTTCGAGACCTGGTTGAAACGGGCGTTGGCATTGGTACCAACGGCACGAATCGCGGTCAGGCAGACGATGACGATCAGAGCGAGCATGACAGCATACTCAACAGCGGTTGGGCCATCTTCGCTCTTCAGGAACTTCACAAC
>QWOR01000150.1 GCA_003669575.1 Planctomycetota bacterium
CGGGTCGTGGTTGCGTTTTCGTTGTGCCCGCTCGTCCGGAGTGCTTCCCCAGACAACAACATCATGAGTGGCTGCGGAACCGGTGATGTGCACCGAATCGACCGCGGGGTGGTTGACGAGCGCTTCACCGACCTCAACACCGCCTTTGAGGATTCTCAACAGATTCGCGTTGATCAGCGGGGCGAAGATTCGTTCAAACACCGGAAACAGATAATCATTCACCGGGTTCAACTTCAGGACGACCCGCTTGCCGCCAAACATGATGGCGTACAAGCTGTCAGTCGCGGGGATGGACGAAACATTCCCGGCCCCCAGCACAGCCATCAGTCCCCGGATCGACGCCTCTGCAGCCAATTCGGGCAGTGTTCCGAACAAGTTGGATTCACGAGCATCCGGCAGCAGCCGTACGATGCCTTGAATTCCAGAGAATGCGATACTGTCATACAACCCCGAGGTGGGTAATACCGGAACGCAGATCTGGCCACTTTCCAATCGGTAAGGACGGCTGGGGAGGGAGGGTTCGCCTCGCTGCTGAATTGACCGTAGTGTCTGACTGGTCAGCTGCAATTGTCTGAGCACCACAGCGGGGCCGCTCAGCAGTTCTTCCGCGCGAGCCCCGGAACTGTTGGGCTGCTGCTTGGCTCGCAGTGTGGTGTCGGCCCACTCATCCGCAGCCGCAACAACCAGCAAGATGCACTGCTGGCACAGAGAAATCCTCTGTTCCAGCGAGACGGTCCCCGCCGCGCTGACTAGTTCGTTAACCGCGGAGTCGACCTCTGCCACTGTGGACGCCGAAACCATAATCGATCCAGTAGAGTACACAAAATCTCAACGGGCGCTGGCCCGGATCGAAGAATTGCGGATAGATAGACGGCATCAGGAAACCGAAACGGCCAACCTCCGGGGAGATCGGCCGTTTCCTGGTCTCACACGTCCTGGAAACTTCTAGAACTCACCGACGACCTGGCCATCCGCCTTACCGCCCAGGTAGTTGAAGGTATTGCCGTCGATGTTCTCTGAGATCATCCGCACGGAACCATCGCCCAGCAGGAACTGAGCCCCACCGACGTGTTCGCTGCGGAAGTTGCTCGTCTGGTCGTTGGCGTTCGTCGCACAGCTGGCCAGATCGGTGTCATCATAGAGAGTCTCGATGACAGGATTCCGATTAATCTTGAACACCGTGGTACCCCAGAAGGAGGTGGAGACTCCGCCCAATCCACCGAGGCCCGCTGGAATCGGCTGCGGAGCAATCCACGCGGCCTGCACACGACCACCCGATGTAACGGCGGTGTTTGGAGCTGCGCCGGTCGCGACCTTCCAGCGGCCTCCCGTTGCACCTTCACCGACACAGAGTGTGTTGCTGGAGCCGTCGGTCATGTCCTTAAATCCGGTCTTCAGATTGATGTCGAACATGCCGACCTGCGATCCTGTCGGGGCAAAGCACCACTCCTTGGTCGCTCCCTTACAGAGCAGGTAATGAGTGGAGGCTACGGTGCCATCCGGCGCTCCAACCGTGTATCCAGCCAGAACCGGGTTCGAGTCAATCTTGGCTCCGGTGCTGGAAGGACACAGATAAACGGGAACGATGGTTGTTCCGACGACGTGCGACTGGGCTTCCCAAGGAATGCTGTCGTTATACAGGTTCTTCAGATTCGCCTGGTCCAGGTAGGGGAGAATCGAGGCAAAGGCACCAATCGAGATATCGATGCCGAATCCTGAAGGTCCACCAGTCCCATTGGGGCGGGCACAGGCACCCATCGGAAACATGTTGTAAACGTCGTGATAATTGTGCATGGCCAATCCCATCTGCTTGAGATTGTTCTTGCACTGGCTGCGACGAGCAGCCTCGCGAGCCTGCTGCACAGCGGGAAGAAGGAGGGCAATCAGAACTGCGATGATTGCAATGACCACCAGGAGCTCGATAAGAGTAAAGCCCCGTCGAAAAAATGATTGTTTGACCATGATTCAATCCATCCACCAAAGAAGGGAGTAACGAAACTCAGCTCTGTCACGAGAATACGTAGACAAGAGACTGTTGATTTCATCTTAATTCACAAGTTTTTCACAAAACAAGGACAGTTAACGATCAAGTTAAAAAAACTTTGCTTTTGACAGATTTCTTCACTGGCACGACAAAATCCGCACAGCGAGAGAAATCTAAGCCCCTTTCTGGGCCATTGCGCCGCGATAAACAGACGGTGCCAGGCCCGTGATCTTTCGAAAAGTGCGAGAGAACGAACTGGGATTCTGGAATCCGCACTCCACCGCAATCTCAGACACGGACCGACCGTCATGGACGAGCAGGTAAGCGGCAGCAACACAACGAGTCTGAACGATGTATTGAACCGGCGTCACCCCGTACATGTACTTGATCAGTCGCGTAAACCGGGCCAGAGACATGCCCGATGACTTGGCAAGCGCCGACGGAGTGACCTGCTCACCCAGATGATCAGACATATGACTCAACGCCCGAGCCATCGCTTCCGGAATTTCGTTCCGCTTGCTCGGAGTCTTGACATCCTTAGAAAATCCGACCAGACCGACTATGGCTCCCTCGGCATTTCGAATGGGAATCTTAGTCGTCAGGCACCAACCTGAACTCTGAAACGTCCTCCAATGCATTTGAAGGTGGTTGAGCAACGGTCGCCCGGTCCTCAGAACCAATTCATCCTGTTGTGTCGGAACGATCCCAAAATCCCCCTGACTGAGATCTACAGGACGCTTTCCCAGAACCTGACTCTTACTCTTCAATCCATGACGTTCAACAAAGGCTGCATTGACCGCCACGTATCTCCCCAAATGATCTTTCAGGAAAAACACAACATCGCTCATCTGATCAAAGAGCAATTCCAGAACGCCGCTGTTTAATGAAATCGAAGAGAACCCGGAGGCGGCCAGGATGTTTTTTGACAAGCGATCCATCGAGACTCCTCGCTTCTCTGGCATCACTCACGATGGCCTTGCAGAAATGCGAGCCTCGACATTTCTTCGGCAACTCCACGAGCTCTTGAAAGGAAAGACCGGAAACTGAAGCAACCCGGTGAATTAACAGGTCGCCATCAGCTGGAATGGGTCAGCCAGCATGTTGCACAGAGCGGTCACAAACCGGGCCGCATCGGCGCCATTGATCACGCGGTGATCGTAGGACAGCGACAGAGGCAGCATCATCCGTTCGATGACCTTGCCGTCTTCCAGCTTGAGTTCCATCTGAGACCGGGACATCCCGAGAATGCAAACCTCGGGGTAATTCACAATCGGCGTGAATCCAACGCCACCCAGACCGCCGAGATTGGTCACGGTACAGGTCGCGCCCTGCATCGAATCGATCGACAACTTGCGATCGCGAGCCTTGCCCGCCAGCTCGGTCAGTTCGGATGCGATCGTCAGAATGCTCTTCTTGTCGCAGTCCTTGATGACAGGCACCACGAGTCCGGTTGGTGTGTCGACCGCACATCCAATGTTGTAGAACTTCTTGAGCACGATCTCGTTGGTTTCGGGATCGAGGCTGCTGTTGAACTTGGGGAATGCCTGCAGTGCGGTGGCGAGCGCCTTCATGACGATGGCGGTCATCGTAACCTTAGGACCGTTCTTGCCGATGCCATCTCCGAACCGCTTGCGAGCCGCTTCCAGATCGGTGATATCCGCCTTGTCATGCTGAGTGACGTGCGGAATCACGTTCCACGAAACCGTCAGATTTTCGGCTGCGGTCCGAGCGATCTTATTCATCGGCTCGCGGACGGTCACGCCGAAGCGGGAGAAGTCGGGAAGAGGCGGCGGTGCAATTCCCCCCGCGCTCATGACTCGAGATGCGGGAGCTTTGGTCTGGGCCACAGCCAGCTGTTGCAACTTGCCGCGGACGTAGGCCTGCACATCTTCTTGTGTGATCCGTCCACCGGGACCTGAGCCCTTCACGACCTGAAGATCGACACCCAGTTCGCGGGCCAGTCGGCGAGTCGCCGGGGCAGCGGGCACCGGAGCTGACGTGTGCTGAGTGACAGGGGCCGACGGAGCAGGGGCATCGACCAGTGTCGGGGTGAGTGCTGGCTGGGGAGCGACTTCCGGAGCGGAAGCCTGCGCGGGTGCAGGTGCTTTCGCAGGAGCGGCGGGAGCCGGGGCCACCGCTGCACCACCGGCAGCTGCGCCTTCCACAACGAGCAACACCTGACCGGGCTTAATCGACTCACCGGCTTTGACCAGCACTTTTGTCACTCGACCGGTCACGCCGCTGGGCAATTCAACGACCGCCTTGTCGGTTTCCAGTTCCATCAGGATCTGCCCGACGGAGACCGTGTCGCCTTCCTTGACCGAGATTTCAGCGATGTCGGCCGAAGCCACGCCTTCGCCCAGGCTGGGGAGTTTGAATTCGACCGGCCCCGAAGATGCAGCCGGGGTAGCCTGCGGCGCGGGAGCCGCAGCTGGTTTCCCGGCGGCCGGCGCAGCAGGGGCGGGAGAGGGTGCTGATTTTGTGGCCGGGACTGGGGATGTGGCAGGCTTGGCAGCAGGGGGAGATGCAGCTCCCGCACCTTCAATCACCATCAGGGGCTGACCAATCGTGACGGTTGCCCCCTCGGAGACAAGAATCCGCCCGACGACGCCCGCATGTGCGGACGGCAACTCAACCACGGCTTTATCCGTTTCGAGTTCCATGACGATCTGGCCGACAGAAACCGTATCTCCTTCCTTGACTAGGATTTCGGCAATATCAGCAGATGAGACTCCCTCACCGAGATTAGGGAGTTTGAATTCGATTCCCATGGACAGTTCCGTCGCAAGTCCAACAATGGCCAGAATGTACGCAGCTCGGATTATAGTAGAGACCCGCCAGACGTGACAGCGTTCGCCGACTGTGAAATCGGGAGTCTCACGATGCATGATTTCGTGCGTCGGTCGGTCGCAGCCCCGCGACTCAAACTGCTACAGTCTCTCCCGATCGGCGACCTCTGCCAGGTGGACAGCCATCGCACTTGCCCTCATAGATTGACCGACTCGGAATGGCTGAGCTGCCTTATCTCGTACGACTCGCCACGCGGCTGACGACCGGTTTGCAGTATCTTCCCGCCGAGCGTCGACAGCTTCATCGCGATTTTCTGTTGTCCAAGCAGCAACCCGACGGGGGATTCTGCGGTCGCGAAGGAGGCTCGGATCTGTATTACAGTTCGTTTGCCTTGCGGGCACTGCAGATCCTGGGCGAACTCACCCCCGGTATTTCCGAGAATGTCCGGCGTTACCTGCTGGCATTTGACTGGCGAACACTGGGCGTCATCGACCTGATGAACTGGCTTTCGATGTCGGCCATGATCCAGATGGCCGGAGGGAAAGATCTCCTTGCCGAGGCCCCGTCTGACTGGCCCGAACAGATCGCCACTCGCCTGGAGTCCCTGAGGATGAAGGACGGCGGATACGCCAAAGGCTCCGAAGGGGGAGCCAGCAGTACTTACCACACTTTTTTGGTGTACCTGACATATCAACTGCTTGGCAAAACGCCACCTCGCCCCAACGCGCTCGCTCAGTTCATCTATGACCGACAACGCGACGACGGTGGATTCGTCGAGATCGCACAGATGAAACGCAGCGGAACAAACCCCACAGCTGCGGCGTGTGCGATTCTGCACACGCAGGGTCGAGTGGATGCTGAGCTACGGGAGGACATCGCAGCGTTTCTGGTCGATGTCCGGACAGACGATTCGGCATTCCTGGCAAATGGTCGGATTCCGATAGCGGACGGGCTCTCGACCTTTACCGCCGTGTTGACGGCTCAAGATATTGAGGTCAGCGCTCTGGTCGATCCGCCGATCCTGCGGCTCTTTGTCGAGAAGCAACTGGAACGGCCAACTGGCGGCTTTCAAGCGGCGGAGTGGGACAACCTGGCCGATGTCGAGTACACGTTTTACGGACTCGGGATTCTGGGGCTGCTCGGGGCACCAACGACCCTGCACGAACGGGGTCTTCTATAGGCCGAGCGACGACTGGTCACAACAGCTATTCATTGCTTTGCTTCTTGTCGTCTTCCTGTGATTCGAAGTCCCCTCCGGACAGCAGTCCTAACTGGCGGAGTCGACGTTGCGTCCGATAGTAGTCGAAGCCCAGGAACGTCGTGGCGATCACACCAGCCAGCATTTCCAGCCGATACTTTCGATCGGTCCAGAACTCCGTACTGAGCAGAACGATCGTGATGACGGCACTGCTCACCAGAAAGACCTGCTTCGCTTGAGACATGAGAATCAAGCGTTTGCTCTCGGAGCGGGCAACATTCGAGCGTGCCTGGGTATTCGCAATCGACCGGAACGAATCGAGATTCGCCCGCAATGCAGTCTTATCGACCTGCTCAAGCTTTCGAGACGACTTGGTGGCCTTGGGCACTTCCTCTTCGGTGAGGTCGCTGGAGGACACCCGTGGCTCTTCCACCCGCATAGCGGGAACTGACGGTGTCACTGGCGCGATCGGAGGGGGGACTGGCTTGGGAGCCGGTGGAGCAGGTTTCAACGAGGCCTTTCTCGTTCGAGCCAGAAGCTGCTCCATGTAGGCCGCGACAGGATCGAGTGATTCGTTGATTGGGGCCTCTTCCTCATCCGCCACGGGCTCGTCTTCGAATTCGGCAGCCGCTTCGGCCTGCTGCGAATCTTGGGCCCCAGCTTCCAAGTTGTCCTGATACGCTGTGTCCTCGTCGTATTCCATCTCAGAGGAATCGGAGCCTTCCACCTCGCATGCTGACTCGCCTGACGCAGCCGCGACCGATTGATCCTCACCCGATCTCGACACCGCGCCGCGAAGTGGGCCCAGATCGATGCCAAACATCTCAGACAGTCGTGAACGCAGTTCGATCGACTTGGGAGTCTCCGCTTCAGCGTCCCCGGTGTGATCGGGCTCAGCAATCACCTCCGAGGAGAGAGCGTACGCATCGTCGTCCGATTGGTTCTCAGAGTTCACTTCGAGCTGATCGCCAACTTCGCCCGTCATTGTTTCGTAATCAGATGTCGCTGCATCTGCATGAATACTTGCTGCGTCCACATGCGACTCTGAAGATTGTCCCGGCAAGTCATGGAGACGCCGGTCCTCTTCTTCCTGAGACGGGATTTCCTGGGCATGCGAGAAAGCGGAAGCCAGCGGCGGCTGTTCAGCTGCAGAAGGTTTCGGCGATGCTCCCGCAGGCGAAAGATTAGAAGGTTGTGAAGCAGCCGCCGATGATTGACCTCCGACCCGGCGGATGATTTCCGCAATCTCCGGAGGCAGCATCTCATCCGAGGAGGCGCCGATCGAAGAAAAGCTGGCGAAACCCGCCAACGGATCGATGACTTCCTCTTCGTACTCCGAATCAGCCTCGTCGTGCTCCTCGGCACTCAGCTCCTCATTGTCTGCCGCCACGACATCAGACATCGTATTATCAGGAACGGCGGTGTCTTCCGGGTACTGATCATCGACATCGATCACCGACAACTCGAGAGCCACCGGTTCACCCGACGCTTTATATTGTTCGAGCTGCTGCGCAAAACTGGTGAGTGCCTGTCGCTGCGACTCGAGTTCCGCCTCCGCCTGGCGCTGGACTTCCCGCTCCTCTCGAAGAGACTCCCATTCCTCCTCCAGATGCCCCCGCTGTTCGTCCAGCCGCCGCTTCTGGAGTTCCAGCCCAGCGACAGTCTTTTCGGCCTCTGCCTTGAGTTGCTCGGAAGTTGCTTCTCGCTGCCGAATCTGTCGCTCGCGTTCATCGAATGCCTGACGCATCGAGATCACGTTTTGGCGTTCGAGCAGGAAGGTATCGCGCTCGGTCGTCGCTTCAGCTTTGATGATATCGAGCTGAGCCTGCTCCTGCTCAAATCGCACTCGAGTCTGTTGTGCTTCTTCGCGTTCGCTCCGCAGTGCCTGGTACTCGCTCTCGACTTCTTGGCGGAGTTCGGACAGTGTCCGGCGTTCATCCAACAAGGCGTGAAGATGTGAACCAAACTGCGCATCATCACCCTCTGCCAACTGAGCAGAATCGTCGACCGTGGCGTGCACTGCCCGTTCGTCACGTGCAGCCTCTTGCGACTTCTGGTCTGACTCCAGCTGAGCCTGCAGTGCTGCCAACTCTTCTCGCCACCGCGACAGTTCCTGCTGGTCCTGAACAAACTCAGCCTGAGCCTGAGCCAGTTGAGCCCATTGCTGTTCAATCTCGGGAGATGGGCCGGTCTGTGTCTCGGTGGCCATCGCGGACCGGGAGGCTGCCAGCGCGAGCTCTGATTTCATTTCCTCCAGACTGTTCTGCGCATCGAGGAGAAGTGCACGCTGCTCAGCCAGCTCACGCTCAGACTGCACCAGCTGCTCTGTCGTGAGTTGCTGATTTTGTTCCATCTCGGCGAACTGCAGCTGCAGTGAGCTCAACTCGGCACGGGCCACTTCCAGTTGCTGCTCAGCCTCGAGGGCTTGAGTTTGCGTCAGTCCCAGCTGCTGGATGTGCGACTCAAGCAGCTGACTCACGCGGATGGCTTCGGCGTCGAGTTCACTCGCACGCTTCTGCAATTGCTGTTCGAGCTCGCTCAAGTGCTTCTTGCCAGACTGCTCTGACATCTGCTGTTTGAGCTGGCTCGCCCGTGTCTCCGAGCGATCCTTCTGGAGTTGCACGAACTGCTGATTCAGCGACTCTTCCCGGCTGTCCAGTTCGACACGCAGTGCAATGAGAACCTGCTCGCGGGCCTCAACATCGGCTTTCGTTATCAGCAGAACGGCTTCCCGCTCCGCCAGCTCAGTCGATGTCGTCTGAACGAACTGTTCACGCTGCTCCAGATCCGCCAGACGTGCGGACATGCTTTGGGCATCGGCTTCGGTTCGCTGAGCGATCTCACTCAGCTCATCAATACGCTGTTGCCAAGCCTGCTCACGCACGACCAGGTCTGCAAATCGCTGTTCGAGCTGGCTCGATTCTTCAGCGATTTGCGTGCGAGAAG
>QWOR01000206.1 GCA_003669575.1 Planctomycetota bacterium
AGGAACGCCACATCGGCCACGACATCAATGCGTCTCAGAGCAGAATCAAACTCAATCCCATCGAGGATCGATAGATCACCCGGCGGTTGTCGATCAGGGAACAAATAGACATGGTCGAGACGCAGATCGCCGTGCAGTTCGCGAATGTTGTCGGATTGCGCCCGCTGCTTGAGAGTCGCATCGAGTCGATCCAGCCACTCATGCGACAGCTGTTCGAGGCGGTCGACAACTTCTTCGGGAATGATCGGTGGTCGCTGGTCGCGGGCGAAGGACCAGTTGTCCATCAGCATATGGCGGAAGCTGGTCTCTGCTGCGGATGCCTCCGGTCCACGAATGCGTGGGGCCTGGTTCTGGATCGACGCAATCCGCCGGGCGACCCGGACCAGATCATCCGCGGTCAGCTCGTCGCGCAACAGCCTGGCTCGCAGTGTCGCGTGGTCGGGCATCCGCCGCATTTTCACGGCCCAGTCGATGACCGGTCCGGTTCCTTCGAACTGCGGGCCGCTCTCGCCCATTGTCACCGGTACTACGCCTAGATACACATCGGGAGCCCATGCTCGATTGATCCGGACTTCTTCCTCGCAGAAGTGCCGCCGTAATTCGACCGTCGAGAAATCGAGGAAGCTCAATCGCACCGGCTTCTTGATCTTGTAGACCAGATCATCGACCAGAAAGACGGTCGAGATGTGCGTATGTCGCACATCGATCTGATCCACCGCGACGGGATACGCACACTTCTGGGACAGAGCGTGGATCAAGGCCTCAAACGGAGGATGAGGCATCGTGCGATACGGCTTGTCTTGAAGATGGGCCATCGGAGACTTTCGTTTCACTCCACCAGAGGAGTTTCCATTATGGACCGCAAACCCTATACCACAAGGCGGCGGTGAGAATATCGCCAGTTCCTCATCATTGGCGTTTACAGCTCACGCGATACGTTGGACTACCACGAAAATGCCACCACCCAGCACTCGGGTGAGCACTGGGTGGCGGGTTCATCACGAATGCGAGGATCAGCTGTTACTGGTCAGTGTCGTCCTCGGCGGGAGCCTCCATCCGAACCAGCAGCCAGTTCTCGACCTTCTGGGCACCGAAGTGGACGAGGACCGGAGCCTCTTCCTGCGTCAGGTTGTAGAGACCCGTTTCGACGACGAGGTCCTCGCTCTCGCCCACGCGGACGGCGACTCGCTGGGTCGACTTGTCGACCTGGCCCTGAATGGTCTGGGACTTGTCAGAGCTGGTGTCGAACAAAGTTCCGCTGACCACGCCGTCCTTGTTGACCGCCAGCTGGGCGATCATGGTCGGTTCCTGGTCCTTCTCTCCGCGAGAGACGGCGAACGTTCCCAGCGACATCCAGTCCTCTTCCTTGGCCTCCTCGGGAGAAGGCGGCGGAGGCACGGTGGCCAGATCAGCGGCACTTTGAGCGAACTCGTCCGCGGTGCTGATCTGCTCACCGTTGATGTAGACACTGTTGTCGTTGTAGACGACGTTGCCGCCCTGGCCATAGTCGTAGTAGACCGGCTGTGCCCAGACAGCTGGAGGAGCTGTCCAGCGGAACCAGTTGGTCACCCCGACAAAGGTCGGCACCGTCCACCAGTAGTTCCAGTTATGGCGACCAAAGCACCAGCCGTAGTGCCAGCCGCCCCAGGGATACGGGTGAACTCCCCACCAGTTTGGTCGGAAACAGCCGTGGAAATTGGAATTCCAGCGCGGGTTGAAACGAACGCCGTTCGCCCAGCCATTCCAGTATCCCATGCGATTCGGGTAGCGAGTATTCCAACCGTGCAGGCCATTGATTTGCCCCTGCCAACGGTTGTTGATCTGATTGTACCGGCCACGATCGATGTTCACCCACGACGGGCGATTGTTGATGACCGTGTTGTTGCCGATATTGATGTTGCCGATGTCGATGGGGCGATTCACGACACCTGGTCGATCGTTCCCCGGGCGGTTGTTCCCCGGGCGGTTGATGCCTGGTCGGTCGTTACCAAGACCCGGACGGTTCGAGATATCCGGCAGGTTCGGACGAGTACCGGGACCGACGACACCCGGAAGCGTCGTGACCGGGCGATCCATGCCGAGGAAGTCGCCGAGATCGCCGGGATTGGGGCGAGTATTGGCTCCCGGCAGGTTCGGTCGAGTCGTGGGGCCACCGGGGAGGTTGGGACGTGTCTGACCGACGCCCGGCAGATTGGGGCGATTCTGACCATCACCGGGCAGGTTCGGACGATTCGTTCCACCACCCGGCAGGTTGGGCCGCGTGGTTCCGCCCAGGTCGGGCAAAGACGGACGCGTCGTGGGTCTGCCAGGCAGCGTCCCTGGCAACGTGACTGGTCGATTTTCCGGCCGATTGACTTGTCCAGGCAATGGAGCAGGTCGATTCTCCGGACGATTGATTTGTCCGGGCAGTGTAGTGGGGCGATTCTCCGGGCGATTGATCTGTCCGGGCATGGTGGTCGGCCGATTCGGCATCGAGGGCCTCGTCATTCCATTGCCATTCCCACCACCGCCGAGTCCGCCGCCCAGACCAGCTCCACCAGCTCCGCCGCCTGGGCGTGAGAATTGTGGAGGAGTCGCGGGCCGGGTGGTCGGTCGATTGACCTGAGGGGCTTGAATGTTGGGACGGCTGCCGCCCAGATTCGGGGAGCTGGGCCGGGCGGCCGGTGACGGGCGCGCGGCCGGTGCGGGGCGAGAAGGAGCAGGGCGAGAGGGAGCAGGGCGAGAGGGCGCTGGCCGCGACATTCCCCCACCACCTCCGCCACCCGGGCGAGCACCACCACCGCCTCCTCCACGGCCTCCACCTCCCAGACCGCGGGCGTGGAGTTCGCTGGTCCCCCAGCAAACGGTGACTGCTAACACCAGTGTTGTAATCTTGCGGAACATGTGTGCGTCCTCACTTATTACTTGCTGGTGGGGTCGGGAGTCTGGGGCTCGGCCTCGGCCGATTCACGCACGAGCGTCACGGGTTCATTGGTCGGCTGAGGGGTTCCATCGATCGTGTGTGCGATCAGCTGGACTGTCATGGTCTTCTCGTCGACGGGGGTCATGATGTAGGTCCCCGTCGCGGTCCGTCCGTCGGCGAGCGTATTGGTCGTGTTGGTCATCCAGGCGTCGCCGTTCTGGGACCAGGTCGCCTCGCCGAAGGCTCCATCGGAATGGAACGTCCACGAGCGAATCTGCTGGCCGCGGGGATCCCAGCCAATGATCTGTGTGCCGAGCGACTCTGAACCTTCCTTGCTGTGTCGAGTAAAGGACCGCAGCAGGAAATTCCCGGAGTTCGACCAGCGGAAATCGGTTTCGATCCGTTCCTCGGGGGTGTTGTCGACCCACTTGCCGACGAGCCACTCCAGGTCCTTGAGATTCGAGGGCGATACGGGCGAGGCGGGCAACTCTTCGGCGGTGTTCAGCTGCCACTTGTCACCCGACTTCGACACGATGACAGAGAAGTTCGAGATCTCTGGATCGGCTCCCTCGACATTCACAAACGAGCGGCCCTCAACGACTGCGACCTGGTCGGTGATATTCCGGATCGAATCGATCTCGGCACTGAGTTTGGCATCGGGGTTGGACTCGAAATACGCGGCGAGATCCGCCTGAATCGCTGCTCGTCCTTCCGTGCGTTCGCCCGTGACCCGGTCAATGTGCGTCGCGTTCTCGGCCCAGAAGGCTCCCGCAGCAGCGGCATCGTGCTTGTTGTAAGCCTCGGCGTATTCGCGGAGAGATTGCTGAATCGCAGCCTCGTCGGCCTGACCCCAAACGGGCATCAGCATCGCCAGGGCTGCGATGGCCAGAGAGTAAATCGTCGACCGTTTCATGAGAACCTCATCAAGAGCGGGTGAGTTATCGGGCAGACAGTTCGTTGCCTGAGATGGGAGGTGTGGGGCCAATGAGTGGCGAGCAACTTCGAGTTCGAACCTGCTGGAGTCAGCAGCCAGATCATGGATTTATACCCGGGGCGATTGTGAAATTTCTACGGTACTGATGTCTGAACCGTCTATTCAATCCGGGACGAAGACGGTGACCGGGATGTGGACAATCAGGCTCGATGCTTCTCTGACAGCAGCACGATGAAGACTCATCACTGTTCAGGAACCTTCGAGAAACGGGAACCAAAGTTCATGTGGGATGTGCATTGGCGGCGAGGTTTCCAGGGGCCATCGAGCCCAAATACCGTGGGCTCGAGTCTTCTTCCGCTGCGTCAGGCGAGCGATTCCACTGACCCGCAGTGGTCTGGGGAGGCTCGACCTGATGTCACTCGAAATTCGCTGGAAAGCGTTTCGGGGCGGAGCTATAATTCCGAACCCGAAAGGGAACGGAGAGGTGGCAGAGTGGCCGAATGCGCCGGTCTCGAAAACCGGTATGCCCGAAAGGGCATCGAGAGTTCGAATCTCTCCTTCTCCGCTGAACAGGGCCCAGCGTCGATGTGACGCTGGGCCCTGTTTCTTTTTGGTGGGACTGATTACCGAAAGAGTGGGATAGATATTCCTGTCTATCCGGGTCTCGCGAGAGCTGGGCGAATGTCGGCGATACCCGGTGGCAGGCCCATGGCCACTTGTGTGACTTACAGGACGCCGTACTTCTCATAGGCTTCAGTCGCTTTCATCCCCGCTCGGATGGCGTCGCGGGTGATGTTCTCGGCGTGGACTTTCGCCCAGGCCTTTTGGATCGCCTCTCGCTCGACGGATTGCGGGACGACGACCACTCCGTCCACATCAGCAAAGACCAGATCGCCGGGAAAGAACCGCACTCCCGCGATCTCAACCGGGACGTCGATATCGGTCACACGCTGGCGGTTCTGGCTGTCGTACACACTGGGCCCTCGAGCAAAGACCGGAAATCCCATCTTCCGCATCTGAGCCACATCGCGGGCTGCTCCATCGACAATCGCGCCAACGCAACCCGAATTTCGAGAGGCCGTCGTGAGCAACTCTCCCCACAGTGCCGAGTGCATTGACCCCTGGGCCGCACAGATCAAAACATCATCGGGATGGCAGCTGTCAACAGCTCGCAGCTCCAGTTCATAGGGCTTGGGGTCGACGTGGTAAAGGTCGCACCAGAGCGTCGTTCGGCAGCGGCCCACCAGGAGGGTGTCTGTTGTCAATGGCCGGAGTTCGACACGCGGCGACTGGTTTCGAAACCCCAGCGCGTCGAGTGCGTCCGCGACCACAGCTGCCGTGAGCGACTCCCGCATCATCGAAAGAGTGATTTCCATGGGAGGCTGCTTCTGGGAGAGAAGGAAAGGGGTGACTCCATGGCGAAGTTAGTGGTCGGCTCGCGAACTTTGCAACACCGAGCGTTTCGACGCGAGCTGAACGTTATTGGCGCAATGCCCTTCTTCCCTTGCTGTTCGGAACAGATCGGTTTACAACGATCCATGTCATCTGTTTGTGTCGCCCAGGGAGTTCATTGATGTCGACCGGAAATGCCTCTGCCAAGAAGAAATACAAGGTCATCGGGACTCGGCCGATTCGTCATGACGGGGCCGACAAGGTCACCGGACGGGCCAAATACGGCAGCGATGTACGGTTGACCGGGATGCTGTACGGGGCGATTCTCCGCAGCCCGCATGCCCACGCGAAGATTAGGTCAATCGACATCTCCGCAGCTGCAGCGTTGCCTGGCGTGCATGCGATTGTCACTGGGAAGGACATCCCCGAACCGGGTGACCGGATCGTCGAACTCGGCGAGGGTTCGGTCAACATGCGGCATCTGGCCACGAATGTGCTGGCCGACGACAAGGTCCTGTATCGCGGGCACGCCGTCGCAGCTGTGGCTGCAGACAGTGCCGACATCGCAGCCGAGGCGATTCTCAAGATCGTCGTGAACTATGAAAAGCTGCCACCAGTAATTGATGTGCGTGAAGCGATGAAGCCGGGGGCTCCGCTGCTGCACAACAATATCTTCACGAAGGAAATGGGCTCGCCAATTACGGACAAGCCGAGCAACGTCGCTGCCAAGTTCTATTATGAGCAGGGCGACGCCGATGCAGCGTTTAAGAAGGCTGATGTCGTTATCGAGCGCGAGTTCCAGACCGCGACAGTTCATCAGGGATATATCGAGCCGCATACGTCGACTGCTCAGTGGCACATGGACGGCCGATTGACCGTCTGGACCAGTACGCAGGGCTCGTTCTCGGTTCGTCAACAGGTCGCTGAACTGCTGGAGATGCCGCAGTCGCTGGTCCGCGTGGTTCCGATGGAGATCGGCGGCGGGTTCGGCGGAAAGATCACTGTTTATGAAGCCCCGGTCGCAGCCTTGCTGTCGAAGAAGACCGGTCGGCCCGTGAAAATCACGATGAACCGGGCCGACGTGTTCCAGGGATCGGGCCCGACTCCGGGGTCCTATATGAAGGTCAAGCTGGGCGCTGACAAGACCGGCAAACTCGTGGCCGGTGAGGCGTATATCGCCTTCGAGGCGGGGGCCTATCCTGGCTCACCCGTCAATCCCGCTGCCATGTGCGTCTTCTCGTGCTACGACATCCCGAATGCGAAGGTGACGGGATACGACGTGTGCGTCAACAAGCCGCGATCCAATGCCTATCGGGCTCCGGGTTCGACTCAGGCGGCCTTTGCCGTCGAGACCGTTTTGGAAGAGGTCGCTGAAAAGCTGGGGGTTTGCCCTCTTGAAATTCGTCTCAAGAACGCGGTGAAGGAGGGCACTCGTCGTGTTGATGGACCGGTTTATCCCCGCATCGGCATGGTGGAGTGCCTCGAAGCGATCAAGAACAGCGACCACTGGAAGTCCAAGCTGACCGGGCCCAATCGCGGCCGCGGGCTGGGCGTCGGGTACTGGTTCAACGCGGGGCTGAAGTCGTCAGTCAACCTGTCGGTGAATATTGACGGTAAGGTGACTCTCGTCGAAGGCTCGACCGACATTGGCGGATCTCGAGCCGGACTGGCGATGCAGCTGGCGGAGACGCTGGGGATCACGGCCCATGATGTCGTGCCTCTCGTTGCCGATACCGACAATGTGGGCTACACCGACGTGACCGGGGGAAGCCGAGTGACTTACGCCACAGGGAAGGCTGTGTACGAGGCGGGTCTGAAGGTGATTGACCTGCTCGTCGATCGCGCAGCCTTGATCTGGGAAGTCGACGCCACACAGGTCCGGTACGAGGACGGTGCGGTCCACGGCCCGGGCGGCAAGTCGATGACCTTCAAAGAACTGGCAGCCAAGCTGCATGAAAGCGGAGAAGGGATCACAGCCACAGCCAGCGTGAATCCGCACTCGGCGGGCGGTGCGTTTGCCGTGCATCTGGTCGATGTCGAAGTCGACCCGGATACCGGTAAGACGCAGATTGTGCGGTATACAGCGGCCCAGGACGTGGGGACCGCAATTCACCCGGCGTATGTGGAAGGCCAGATGCAGGGCGGAGCGGTGCAGGGGATCGGCTGGGCTCTCAACGAAGAGTACTTCTATGACGCCGAGGGGACGATGCGGAACTCAAGCTACCTCGATTACCGCATCCCTACGTGTTTCGACATTCCAAACATCGAGACCATCATGGTCGAGGTCCCCGAGCCGACCCATCCATTCGGTGTCCGAGGTGTAGGTGAAGCTCCGATTTGCCCACCCCCCGCTGCCATCGGTGCCGCGATTTACAAGGCAGCTGGCGTGCGGATGCTCAGCCTGCCCATGTCACCGCCGAAGGTGTTGCATGAGATTCTGAAGAAGTAGAGGAAGTGGTCAGTCGTCAGTTTTCAGTGAACAGCCCAGTGGTGTAAGCCACTGGGCTTTCTCATGGAACGTGAGGGCGGGGCGGGAATGGGCGAAAGTGCGGGGGCAGATACGACACCGAAGGAGGCTGAAGCACCGTTGTCGTCGGAGGAATTCCCAGTCACCGATGTGGCTGCCTCTGATCATCCCAGTGATCAGCCGTCGCGCAAGCTGTGGTTCGACTGGAGTGACCGGGATCAGCGGGTACTGCTTGTGCTGGCTCTGCTGGTGTTTGCCGGGATTGGCTGGCACTGGATCCGTTGGAGAGCGCGGGGAGTTGAACTGGTGGAGATCCGCCGTCTGCCCCAGCGGGAGTACGACTTCAAAATCGATATCAATCAGGCGACCTGGGTCGAGTGGATGCAACTGCCGGGGATCGGAGAGGTGCTGGCCCGTCAAATCGTGGCTGATCGGGAACAGCTTGGTCCATTTCAACAGATTGCAGATTTGAAGCGAGTGAAAGGGGTTGGAACCGTTACATTCGATACAATCCAACCTTGGCTGATCTGCTCAGACTGCAAGATCGGTACAGCCCATTGACAATCGACCTGCCCGGCGGGTAACTGTGATGAGAAGATTAAGTGTTTGTTCCGCCTGTTCCGGCAATTGGGGATTGTCTCAATAACGCGATGAGGGCGGAGTTGGAGGGTTCCATGCGAGCTGTCTCGTTGAAATCAGTGTGTCTGCTGGCCGGTTTCGTGGTGCCTTGTCTGGGGACCAGTTCCCAGGCGGAGGCGGGCGTCATCCCCTGGCTCTACAACTCGATTTTCGGGTATGGCTGGGGCAATAACTACGGCGGTGGATACGGGGGCGGAGTCCCCTATTCCGTCGGGTATGGTTCGATGGGATATGGCGGCGGATACGGCTACGGTGCTGCCAGCTACCCATCGTATGCACCGACTTACGGCAGCTATGGGTACAGTGCTGCTCCGAGTTCGTGCGGGTGCAGCTCCGGGATCTCCGCAGCTCCCGTGATGTCGGCTCCGACCTATTCGAACCCGACCCCTGTGAATTCTGCCCCGGCGAACGATGAAATTCCGACCGACGGGACCACGAAGTCACTCTATCAACCTTCAGCTGCTTACTACGATTACTACACGGGTTACAGTCCCACATACGTGGTCGACAGCGGCAGTTGCTGTGTGCCCTGCATGAACTGCGCCAACGGG
>QWOR01000014.1 GCA_003669575.1 Planctomycetota bacterium
CACAGATGATCACGACGTTATCCGCCACGTCGCGCATCACCTCCATCTCGTATTCCTTCCACCCGAGGACCGACTCCTCGAGCAGAACTTCGTGGACCGGTGACAGCTCGAGGCCGTTCTTGACCTTCTCCTCGAACTCTTCCTTGTTATAGGCAGTCCCGCCGCCCACACCGCCGAGTGTGTAGCTGGCACGGATGATGATCGGCAGGCCGATATCCTTCATCGCTTCGCGGGCTTCGTCCATCGTGTGGACGGTCCGCGACTTCAGGACATCGAGGCCGATCTTAACCATCGCCCGCTTGAACTCTTCGCGGCCTTCGGCTTTGGCGATGACCTCGGGCTTGGCCCCGATCATCTCAACGCCCAGCTGTTGCAGGATGCCGCGGCGGTACAGGTCCATGCCGATGTTCAAACCGGTCTGGCCACCGAGCGTCGGCAGGATGGCGCAGGGACGCTCCTTCTCCAGGACTTTGGCCACATAGCTCCAAGTCAGCGGCTCGACATAAGTCCGATCCGCCGTGCCCGGATCAGTCATGATCGTGGCCGGATTCGAGTTCACGAGGACGACCTCGTACCCCTCATCACGCAGGGCCTTGCAGGCCTGCGTTCCGGAGTAGTCGAACTCACAGGCTTGGCCGATCACAATGGGACCGGAGCCGATGAGGAGAATCTTCTTGAGGTCGTTACGACGTGGCACGGTGTACTGGGGGCTGGAGGCAGGCGGGAGCCCAAAAACTGCTCCAATAAAACACGCGAACGGTCAGCGTCCGCATTCTGAAGCCTGGTCAGACAACAGCGCCACTTGGGGCCGGGACGGTGCCAAACGCACGTTCCATGAGCAATTTCCGCGACTCCGGCGCGGACGATCACCCCAGTTGGCAGCTTGGACCTCGACGAGGGAGCTTTGGGGCGAAATCTGGACCACTTTACGAAGCCCGGCGGAGGATGCAAGCGAGCATCGCAGCGAAAGCTGGTTCTCCGTCGTTTCGGTTCTGAAACGATCGTCTCGATTGGGAGAATTCTGCGCGTTTTCGGTTGCGATCCGCCGCCAGGATTGGCAGAGTAATGATGTGGAGAATGAGTTGGCGACCGAAATGCTCACCCGCTTGGGTTCGAGCGAGCACTTATGTATTTGGTCCCGCATTTCAACGATTGGCGATCCAGCCGACGACTGACAGCTCTGGTGCTGCTGGTTACGTCTGTGCTGATGATATTCCCGTTCGTGGTGCCGGTGAGTCTACGCGAGATTGATTCGGCGACTGAGAGCAAAGATCTCTCGGAACCATTCCCCTGCCAGAGTCGTGCGTGCGGCTGCCGGTCGGCGAAGCAGTGTTGGAAGAAGTGCTGCTGTTTCACGAATGCTCAGAAACTGGCGTGGGCCAAGGCGAATCGTGTTCAACCACCGGCTTTCGTCGTCGAGTCAGCCCGACAGGAGGCATCTCAGAAAGCAGCAGCTTCTCAGTCCGCTGCCCGGAAGTCACAGGCCTGTTGCACGGCAACCGGGTCTTGCCATGCTGAGTCAGGCCAGACAAAAGGCTCTGCTTTGCTGCCTGGCAAGACGCATAGTTCTGGATCGAAAAGCAAGTTCATCGTCGGTGTCCAAGCCTTGCAGTGCCAGGGAATCGACCAAAGTCTGTTTGGCCAGCTGATCAGTATTCAGCCGCCCGCCATGTCAATTTTCGTATTCGATGAATTCGATCAAGGGGAAGTGGTGCCGCCATTACGCTGTGCACCACTCATCCCCTGTGATCAGGAGCCACCGACTCCACCGCCACGACAGGCCGCCTGAGACGCCGCGAACTGCGGAACGTCTGCTGTCTGAACGCCCCGCGTGCGTTGTCACTGCGGGTCATGGCGGTCTGGAACAGCACGCTCACGGTCGGTCAAAGGCTCGTTCTCCACAAAGCGAGTTGTCCCTTGAGGTCGTGGGCGTGCCCTCCGGGTTGTCCCTGCTGAATTCCTCACTTTCCCTTTCCGGGGTCTCTGTCACCGGATGTGAGGCGCGATCGCACGCTCTTCGCCAGTGATTCGAACTGTGCTCCACAACACAGGACGGCGGGCTGGCCAGAGCGTGTCATCCTGCCTCGCAATTCGGGACCGATCCCCCTCGCCAGCACCGATTGAGTGCGCGCACTGTCATGCGCCCTCCTACTGAAAGGTCCTTATTGATGTCAGCGAAACGGAATGCCTTAATTCGTGGACGTGGATTTACTTTGATCGAACTACTCGTCGTGATCGCGATTATCGCCGTGCTGATTGCACTGCTGCTGCCCGCCGTGCAGCAGGCTCGCGAGGCGGCTCGTCGGGCTCAATGCAAGAACAACCTCAAGCAGATCGGCTTGGCTCTGCATAACTACGAGTCGAGCCACAGCTGCCTGCCCCCCGGGCGAGTTGGCTTTCCGATGACCTTCTCCTCGCTCGCGGCGATCCAGCCGTATATCGACGGGGGGAATCTGTACAACCTGATCGACTTCAGCAAGGCTCCCACGTATGTCGAGCCGCCTGTCGCTCCCTACGCACAGAATGTGGTGGCTGCCATGACGAAGGTGTCGACCTACCTCTGCCCGAGCGATTTTGGTGTGGTTCAGGGGAACTCCTACGCTCCCACCAACTACGCCGCCTGTACCGGCAGCGGATCGTCCGCGACAACTCGCTACATCCGCAAAGGGGATGGAGTCATGATGGACGTGAAGCTGGGCGGTCTGACCCGCTTCCGCGATATCACGGACGGAATGTCCTCCACGGTGGCCTTCGGTGAGCAGACCTTGGGGAATGGTTACGCTGTCGGTGGAAACGGAACGGGCTCCATTCCCGCGACTAACCCACCCGCGGATCCCCGGTTGCAGGTCCTCAAGTTGTCGACTTCACAGAACGACACGATCACGGGAACTGACCCCAGTCCGGCGAACTGTGTCGTCGGCGCTGCGGGATCGTGGTCGGGAATTCGAGGTGCCAAGTGGATGGACGGCCACTACGGCAACACACTCTACAACCACGGACTCAACCCCAACTCCTCGACGTTCGATTGCGGCAATACCAGCAACAATGCGGGATTGACCGCCTCACGCAGTCGCCACACCGGCGGCGTGCATGTGCTGCTCTGCGATGGGGCGACACGGTTCGTCAGCGACAACATTGACACGGTCATCTGGCGATCGCTGGCGACCAAGGCCGGTGGTGAAGTCGTTGGAGATTTCTAAGCGACTCCTCCCTCGAATTGCCCAGCTGCATTCCCCGGTCGCCCGCACTGGTTGATCGGGGAATGGTGACTTGTGGTGCAAACACCGTTTCTCTCCAGCTCATCATTTTTGAACGCTGGAAAATTTCCCACCGCCAATTCTCAGCCCGCACGCATGATGTTCACGGACCGTGTTATGAATCAGCCTTCCTCACCTCAGGCATTTCCTCCGCATGGAATTCAAGGTTCAAAGCTGGGACAGAGGGTTTTCCTCGCATTCCTGGCGCTGGTCGCTTGTTTCTATGCCGTACTCGTCGGGTACCACGCCTACGCGCTCAACCAGCCTAAGCAGGTTCCTTTCGCTCGTGAGATGGGATTCATGGAGGAGTGTCGGCAGATCTGCATGAAGTACGGCCTGTTGACGACCGGGCATGTGGAGAACGACGCGCGGGCTTACCTCGACAAAGTGGGCGCGAAGACTTTGTCGGCCGGTCTGTCTGAGTTGCTTCAGGACAAACTGTTCACCCCGGTCCCGACGATGGAGCATCCACTGCTGAACAAACCCGCCCCCGAGTTCAGCCTGCTCGATGTCGACAATCAAACGCAGAGCCTTTCTGCGTTACGTGGCAAAGGTCCGGCGATCGTGGTCTTTTACTACGGATACGGTTGCAGTCACTGCGTCGCCCAGCTGTTCGGTTTGAATGATGATCTGCGATACTTCCAGGAGCTGGGAGTGCCGATCATGGCGATCTCGACTGACGCCCAGGAACACACGGCTGAGAAGTACAAAGAGTATGGGAAGTTCAATTTCCCAGTGCTGTCCGACCCCGACAATCAAGTGGCGGGCCTCTACCACACCTTCTTCCCCGCGACTCCGGATAAGGGAGAAGACCAGCTGCATGGGACGTTCCTGGTCTCGGCGGAGGGACAGGTCGTGTGGGCCAATACCGGACATCAGCCGTTCATCGACAACAAGTCTCTGCTGTTCCAGATCGCAGAGATGACCGGCTTCAAGCCCGCCGCGGACTCCACCACTCAACAGGCGAAGGTGGATGACCCCGCCGCCCACTGATCGTGCTTGGATGATCATACTGTGACCTGACACCCTCGTTTCTTGGAATTCATGATGCGCATCTTCTTGCTGAGTGCCTTGGCGTGCGGGCTGTTCACCTCATTACTCCCTGCTCATGACACCTGGGTCGAGACGAACACGTCGATCGTTCGCAAAGGCGAGCTGGTCCATGTTGACCTCAAGCTGGGAAACCATGGCAACGCACATCGCGACTTCAAACTCGCGAGCAAGATCGCCCTCGACAAGTGCGAGGTCTCGGTGATCGCGCCGGATGGCAAATCGACCGACATGCAGCCGAAGATGGTCGACACCGGCTACACACCAAAGGAGGGTTATTGGACTGGACGCTTCGTGACCCGCAGCGAAGGGCTATACGTCGTCGCACAGACCTGTGAATCGAAGCATGGCACCACGCGAGGCATCAAGTCGGCCAAGACGTTCTTTGTGGCCAGTCAGAAGCTCGACGCTGTCCCCGAAGACCTTGCAGGGTTCGATAAGCCGTTGGGGCACCCGTATGAAATCGTCCCTCTGGTGAACCCGGTGACCGCCATGGGGCCAGGGCAACCGATTCGCGTGCGCGTTCTCTACGAAGGAAAGCCCGTCCCCGAAGCCCGGGTATCATTTATCCCCCGTGGCGTCCAGCTGGCCGAGGGGTTTGATCAGGCTTATGAACAGCTGTCCGACAAAGAGGGAGTTGCGACATTCACTCCCAGCGAGGGAAATGTCTATTTGATCGTCAGCCATCACCATGCAGACGATCAGAAGGGCGAGGGGTACGACAAGACCCACTACTCTGCCGCATTAACCATCGCCGTGCCCCAACTCTGTCCACACTGCATCAAAGCACTGACAACGCAGAAGTAGCCGGCTGCTTACCCACACGGACCGGATTGGGCAGTTCATCGACGCCCGTGTTGACTTGCAGGGATCACTCCAGCCCCTTCTCTGCATTCTCTTTCTTCAACTTCTGGATGATCTCATCGAGTGTCGGCAACTCGATCTGGTCATACGGGATGTCTTTGGGTTTCCCGAGACTGGATGGGGGAGTCAGCTCGAAAGTATCCTCAGACGGTTGAGAAGATTCGGGATACAGGTTGCTGTTGTCGGTCGGTCGCGTGCTGTACGGGTAGCAACGCATCTCGCAGAACCGGCCGTGCGGACCGATCGACTGCTGGCTCTCCTGCACGAAGAAGATGCCGTGTGTCTCCAGGATCGTCCCGGTTTCGTACTCCAGATTCGCCAGCTGGGTGTTGTATTGCGTGAGGGCATCGGCTTCGGCGGTGACGGTATTTCCCCAGTCGCTGATGGCCTGCAGCACGTTAATCAGAATGGTCTGCTGGGTTTGCCATCGCAGCAGCTGGGCGTCGAGGTTCACGCGGGCAGCCAGTCGGGCGTCGTGCAGTGCCAGGTACTGTTCATACAGCTGGTCGAGCAAACGAACCGCCACTGCCAGCGTGTGCGTCGTCGCATGGTAGCCCTGTTTCAGGTTGATCTGATCTCGTGCAATGAGCAGCTCTTTCTGACGCAGAGTGGCCCGGGCTTGCCGGAGCCCGAGCGGAACCGAGAAGTTCACTCCCAGTGTGGCGTCGTTGTACTGTCCGAAGGCTGTGCGATTGGCCCCCAGAGGCGTTGTCCCTTCCAGTCCGTTCCACCGGTAGAGTGCCACTGCATCCAGCTGGGGCAGTGCGATATTGTTGGCGATGATGCGCTGCTGAATATCGGCTTCGAGTACCAGTTTCAGCTCGACCAGGTCGGGTCGACGCTCTTCCGCCAGGGCCAGTAGTTGACCCCAGTCAGGAACGTATTTCTCTTTCGTGGGTGGCGTGGTAGGGATGTAGACCGTCCCATCGTTGGGCGGCACACCGATCATGTTCCTCAACGCAGCTTCGCGGAGCAGGACGTTGCCTTGAGCGGTTACGACGCGTGCCTTGATATTGGCGAGGGCCAGCTGGGCTTGAGCGAGATCGGCACGATTGTCGATCGCCTGGCGGACACGGGCATCCACGCGGCGTACGGTTTCGGCGAGCTGATCGACCTGCTGCTTGCGGGCCCACAAATCGGTCCGTGCATAGACCAGTAGCCAGTAAGCCTCAATGATGCCGCGGACATTGTCTTGAACGGAGTTCTTGAACTGGAAGAACGAACGTTCTGTGTTAATCCCGGCAATGACGATTGGTGCGAGGTTGGCCTCAATGCTGCCACCCTTGAGGAGCGGCTGGGTATAGCTGACAAACGTGGATGTGGACGTAATCGGATCGAGGGGAAAGACTCCGGGGCTGCGTGTCCCGGTCAATGCATCGATCCCCGCAGTGAAGTTTCCCCCGGTGAGATCGGTCTTGGAGAGCCGAGTCGAAGTGTTGAAGTTGTCGTTACGAAGTCCGGTGATGAACGCATTGCCAGGCAGGATGGGATCGAACACCGCTTGCGGGTCTTCGAGTCGATTCCAGCTGTTGTTGATTTGAAGGACGGGGTCGAATCTTGCCTGTTCCTGATCGATGGAGGTGTTTGTCGTGGCCACATCATAGATGTTGCGGCCAGAGTTGACGGCCTTCACCCCGGTCAGGACGCGCACCACATCCATGTTGCGCATCGAGGTGCGGATCAACCCATCCAGCGGAGTGTACTCCGGTGTCAGATCGTCCATCGGTCGCGACACAGTCGAAGGTGCCAGGGCATCTGGCGACTGATACCGGGGAAGTTGATACGGCTGGCGGATCTGAATCGATCGTCGCTCCGGAAAGATCGTCCCGATCGGTCGCTGAGAGAACACCGATGCTTCATGAAAGATCGGTACGAGACTCCAAAACGCGATCACCAATCCCAGCTTCACGCGCGAGCGGCTGGCGGCAACCATCCGTGACAAAAAATGCCCTGCCAACTCATCGTTTCCATCCGACGACTCTCCGGTTGACGCATTTTCAGCGCTGTACCGAGCCGCGACCAGACGTTCAACGCCTGAGTCGAGCTGCATGAGCCAGTTGCGGAATCTGCCGAAGATCATACGTGAATCGCTCGTGCCTGGAGTGGGGATCGTCCCACTTCTCCATCGTCGCACGGTCGCTCGTAACTCCGGGGTTACTCCATAAGGCCCGCTTGTAACACCTTTGCGGCCTCTAGGAAGTCGGACGTATCCGTCACAATTCCCCCATCCCTCAAAACGATAATCCGCTTGGCATTCTTTGCGACGTTCAGGTCGTGGGTGACCAGGATGACTGTGATGCCGTTTTTCTCGTTCAAATCCTTAAAGAGCGCGATGATCTCTCGGCTCGTTTTCGAGTCGAGGTTCCCCGTCGGCTCGTCTCCCATCAGGATCGCCGGCTCGTTGACCAGCGCCCGGGCGATGGCCACGCGCTGCTGCTGTCCCCCGGAAAGTTGGCTCGGGTGGTGGTCCAGACGGTTGCCCAGCCCCACCAGTTGCAGCTTCTCCACAGCCCGCCGATGCCGTTCCGATGACGACATTCCAGTGGAATAGAGCAGCGGAAGCTCAACATTCTCCAAGGCGGTCGTTCTGGAAAGCAGGTTGAAATTCTGGAATACAAACCCGATTCTCTGGTTGCGGATGCGAGCTCGCTGAGCTGCGGCCATTCCCGCAACCTCCTCACCCGCAAGTACATAGCTCCCGCTGGAGGGGCGGTCGAGACAACCCAGAGTGTTCATCAAAGTACTTTTGCCCGAACCCGAAGGGCCAATCAGTGCGATGAACTCGCCTTTCTCGATGATCAGATTGGCGTTCTTCAACGCCTCGACTTTGACTTCTCCCAAGTCGTAAACTTTGGAGCAGTCGCGAATTTCGATGAGAGCCACCGAACCGGCCTCTTTCCCTCTAGACTGGATCGAACAGGTCTATCTGGTCGATTGTGACGAAGGAGAATCGAATTCGCCATACGCCCACACCAGTTGACCCGACTTCCTGTGCCACTGGTTTCGGCCTTCTCACGATTCCCGCTCCCGGACTTCCACTGTTCGCCGAGGACTGGTCCACACCCATCATCAAGCTTGGGTGACCGGCGAAGACTGAACCAACAGCACAGCCTATGCGTACTCTCCTCAAATACCTGATCATTCTCGCGGTCATTGCTGGCCTGGGAACCGCCGTGTATTGGCCAATCAGTCGGTATATGGCAGAGCGAAACAAAATTGTCTGGCGCACCGCGAAGGTCGAGGAGGGCACGATCATCGCTGTGGTGAACTCGACCGGAACCATCAAACCCAAGCTGCAGGTCACCGTCGGTTCGTTCGTCTCGGGGCCGATCACGGAACTGCACTGCGAGTTCAACCAGGAAGTGAAGAAGGACGACCTTCTCGCCAAGATCGATCCCCGGATCTATGAGGCCAACGTCTCTCGCGACAAGGCCGTGCTTGCCAATCGCAAGGCGGACATCCCCCGCGTTCAGGCTCAATTACAGCAGGCCATCAACGACGAGAAACGTGCCATTGCCCTGCGGCAAGAAGACAAAACCTTCATCGCCCAGGCGGAGATGGACAAGTTCATGTTCACCCGTCTGTCGCTGGAAGCCCAGCTGAAGGTCGCAGAAACGGGAATCGACCAGGCGGAGGCGACGCTGGATCTCTCCGAGCTGAATCTGGGATATACCGAGATTAAGTCCCCCGTCGATGGCATTGTCATCGA
>QWOR01000213.1 GCA_003669575.1 Planctomycetota bacterium
CCTCACCGGCCGGACGCGGCTGGTTTCCCCCTCCGGAGCGACGATATGAACAGCGCCACACAGGTCCACGATCCCGGAGGGAAGGTCCGGCCCGCATGGCCCGCCGACTCTCACGTCACGGCTGGCTTCTCCGACTGCCAGCAGTACCGGTACCAGCTGCGCGAGATCTGGGCCCCCGGCCTGCCGCTGGTGTTGTGGCTGCTGATGAACCCCAGCGTCGCGTGTCTCGACTACAGCGACCCCACGCTGCGCAAGACCGGCAAGTTCGCCCGGGCATGGGGCTACGGCGGCCAGCTGGTCGGCAACGTCCACGCCTACCGGGCCACCGACAAGACCCGACTGTTACAAGTCGCCGATCCCGTCGGCCCGGAGAATGACCGCCTGATCCTCGAAATGGCCGCCGAGGCCCAGACCGTCGTCCTCGCCTTCGGCCAGCCCCCCAAAGCCCTCCGCCCCCGCGGGCAGCAGCTGACTCAGCTGCTCCGCCGTCACCCCGGCCTGAGTTACTTGCGCCTGGCCAAAGACGGGACGCCGGTTCATCCGCTGTACCTGCCAGACTCGCTGAAGCCGGTGAGGTATGAGATAAAGGGGACCCGGACGAGACGTGTGACGGACAGGAAAGGGCAGGGATGAAGCCGCTGCGGATCTTTATCAGCAGTGTTCAGAAAGAGCTGTCGGCCGAGCGGGCCGCGCTGCGCGACTACCTGCGCAATGATCCGCTGCTGCGACGGTTCTTTGAGCCGTTTCTGTTTGAGGATCTGCCCGCTGCCGATCGCCGGGCCAATCAGGCCTATCTCGACGAGGTGCAGCGCTGTGATCTGTACCTGGGGCTGTTCGGGAACGAGTACGGATATGAAGACGGCGAGGGAGTCTCGCCCACAGAGCGGGAATTCCTGTATGCCACGGAGCTGGGGAAAACGCGGCTGATCTATGTCCGCGGAGCCGATGACAAAGAAAAGCATCCCAAGATGCGGGCGCTGATCCGACAGGCGGGGAACGAACTGATCCGCCGCCGGTTCACCGATCCCGCCACGTTGCTCCCCGCTGTGTATGCCTCGCTGGTGGCGTATCTGGAAGAGCATCAGCTGATTCTGAACGGCCCGTTTGACGGGGCGGTGTGCCGCGGGGCGACGCTGAAGGATCTCGATGAGGCGGGGATGAAGGCGTTTATCCGGGACGCACGGGCCTCGCGCGGATTTCCGCTACGGGAATCGGCCACGGGGAAAGAGCTGCTGACGCATCTGAATCTGCTGGATGAAGGCCACCCGTCGCACGCTGCGGTACTGCTGTTCGGGAAGTCGCCGCAGCAGTTCCTGAACTCTTCCGAGGTGAAGTGTGCCCATTTCCATGGGGCCGAGGTCGCCAAGCCGATCCCGTCCTATCAGGTCTATCGGGGGACGGTCTTCTCGCTGGTGGATCAAGCGGTCGACTTTGTGATGTCGAAGCTGGCCCTGCAGGTGGGAACGCGGGCTGCCGGGGCACAGGCTCCCGTGACTTATGAGATTCCGCGTGAGGTGATTGCCGAGGGGATCGTCAACGCGGTGGCTCACCGTGATTATGCGGCCACGGGCAGCGTGCAGGTGATGCTGTTCGCTGACCGGCTGGAAGTGTGGAACCCCGGACGGCTGCCTTCGTCGCTGACTCTGGCCAATCTGCGGAAACCACATGGCTCCGTCCCGCACAACCCGCTGCTGGCGGAGCCGCTGTATCTGACGCAGTACATCGAGCGGATGGGCACGGGAACGGGGGACATGATCCGCCGCTGCCGGGAGGCGGGACTGAAACCGCCAAAGTTTGAAATCGACGATGGTTTTCGCCTGACCATCTGGAGGACAGCCGCAACGGCCCGACCTCTGCCCCCCGAAAAAATGTCGGGGAAAATGTCGGGGAAAATGTCGGGGAAAATGTCGGGGAAAATGTCGGGGAAAATTGTGCAGCTGATCCGGGAAAAACCAGAGATCACGATCCCGGAACTGGCGAAGCGGCTGAAGCGGACGGAGCGGACAATCGAGCGTCTGCTGGGAGAGCTGAAAGCAGCCGAGATCATCGGACGCATTGGTCCAGCCAAGGGCGGACACTGGGAGGTCTTGTAGTCGGAGTGACAGTGCCCTGAATGTCGCGGATTACCTTCTTCGGGGATTCAACTTCGTCTGATTGAGCTGGAGTTCTGCAGATGCTTGGACTTGTCCCGTTACTTTCTCCAGAGGATGAAGACCAAATGGGGCAGCTGTAATCACCGGGCCGGGAATATCCGGCTGAACACGGAGCTGGTGAAAAAACCAAAGGATCTTCTGGAATACGTCATTGTCCATGAGATGGCTCATTTGCGAGAGCCGACTCACAATGAGAGATTCGTGGCGATTCTGAATGAGCATTACCCGACCTGGCGGGAGGCGAGGGCAGAGCTGAATGAATTGCCGCTGGCGGCGGAGTTGAAAGGGAAACGCAACCTGAGACAGGACATCAGCTCTTTCCCCTTTGGGAGGGAAAACCGGTGAATTATGGAGCAGGGCAAACTCACAGCTCCAATATCGGACCTGCGGTATACCTCAATGACAATCTCGCATCTCATCGAACAGAGACCGGATTTGAACGAAGAAACGGTGTCTGACAGAACTTCCTTGACGATCTGTAAATGCGAGAAGAAGTCCGTGCATGTCCTGAATTCAAGGACATGTGTGCTTGGCTATCCGATGTGTATGAGTTCGACGACGCTATACTCACGACTGATCCCACAAAGCGACAAGCACCCATTTTCAAGGAAACTCTTCCATGGCAACATTCATCACCAACATCAAGTTCTCACAACAGGGTATCAAAGACATCGACCACACGACCAAACGGTCGGCGATCTTCAAGGCCGAGGCCAAGAAACTCGGAGCGAAGGTCAAGGAAATCTACTGGACCTTGGGCGAACACGACGGCCTTCTGATTTTGGAAGCTCCGGACGACGAAACTGCGACCGCCGCCATTCTGCATCTGGCAGCGATGGGCAACGTTCACACCACGACCTGCCGGGCCTTTACCGCCGCAGAAATGGACAAGATCGTCGCCCGGGTACATGGTGATCGGGCCGGTTGAAAATTGGGGCCCGAGGAGTGGGAGTATACTCCAGGTTTGGAATCGGGTCGGCCAATGGCTGCAGGCGGCTGGAGTGGATATGCCTGGAGCCTCGCAGACTTCAGACGCCTCTCGGCGGCGAGGTTCCCGGCAGCGAAGCTGCTCGACGAGTTCGACTTCGCCACCAGGCCCAGTGTGAACAAGCCACTGGTCCTCCAGCTGGTCCAAGGGGATTACCTGAAGAGACGCGAGAATGTGTTACTGGTCGGCCCCTCCGGGACTGGCAAGTCTCACCTCGCGACAGCCTTCGGCATGGCCGCCTGTGATGCCTTCCGCCAACAACGCAAAGAGGGGAACCTACAAGATCAGGCTATTCCCTGAAGCGGTCCCGGTTCGGCAAACAAGAAATGGTGATACCGCAACGAGGAACACCTCCAGGAACGCCTGCTGACCCTGCACCGCACGAAGTTCATGCTGCAAGGTTAATTCCATGCTCCCGGAGATCCCCCCAAATAGTCGGATGAACCGGTTTTTGAGGGTGTTTTGGCGTCCCCGGCGTCAAGGGGAGCGTCGCGCTACGCTGGGACAACGAGGCCCGTGCTCCTATCGTCGTATCGGGCTGGGTTACTGGCCCAAGCGACGATGGGGTGCCTGTGGTGGTGGGCGATTCGCTGTCGGTAAAGTGAAGGCCGATGAGCCGGTCGGCTAGCGGCTTGGCTGGTGTGCCGTCCCGCAACAAGCTGACTTTTCCTGGAAGTGCAACGACGGTAAAGTGGTCAACTAGCAAAGGCTGCCTAGAGTTTGTGAGAAGGGGCAAGAGTGTGCATCGTTGTTGTCCACGTTATGTGAAGTAACGCCAGGACCCTCTCCCGCCTCGTTGCTCTCCATTTCGTGCAGAAGTTGGAATAACGCAGCGTCAGCCCCATGGACTCCCACTTCAACTCTGAATATCCGTCTGTCGAACACCTGCGAGCAAGAGCCAAGTCTCGGATGCCAGGTTTCGCCTACGATTATCTCACCGCCGGGTGTTTTACTGAGATCAACTTGGCGCGGAACATTAGCGACATTCGCAAAGTTCAGCTCAAACCTTGGTATCTCCGCGATTTCGACGGAGCCGATCAAAAGACCGAACTGTTCGGCGAAACGTATGCAGCGCCGTTTGGGGTCGCGCCCGTGGGTTTGCAAGGCCTGATGTGGCCCAAGGCCTGCGAGTATCTGGCGCAGGCTGCTGTCGATCACAACATTCCATTCACGCTGTCTACCGTCAGTACCGCCAGCATCGAAGAAATCGGGAAGATCACGGACGGCAGGTTCTGGTTTCAGCTCTACCATCCAGCAGAGGATCAACTACGGGACAAACTGCTGGAAAGAGCGTGGGAGGCGGGCTGCCGTACGCTGGTCATTCTGGCGGACACACCAACGTTTGCTTATCGCCCAAAAGAGATCCGAAATGGCCTCTCGATTCCTCCGAGGATGTCGCCTCGAAACATCGTCCAGATGTTCTTGAGTCCCTCTTGGGCGATGGGGCAACTACTCGCCGGCAAACCTGAGTTTCGGACGATGAAACCTTATATTCCCAATGGTCTGAACATGAAGCACCTAGGCTTGTTCATGAACAAGACCTTTTCGGGACGACTAACCGAATCCAAGATCGCGCTGATCCGTGAGAAGTGGCGGGGCAACTTGGTCGTGAAAGGAATCGTTAATCCGGATGACGCCGAGATTGCCGTCAAACATGGTTTGGATGGATTGATCGTTTCCAATCACGGTGGTCGACAGCTTGACCGCGGACAATCAACCATCGTTCCTTTGTACAAGCTTGTGCCGGAGTTCGGCAGCAGGTTGAAGATGATGATCGACGGTGGAATGTACTCGGGAGCTGACATCGCGGCATGCCTGGCATGTGGAGCCGACTTTGCGTTTATGGGACGCACTCCCATGTTTGGCGTGTGTGCCCTGGGCAGGTACGGTGGTCATCACACGTTTGAAATGCTCAAGAAGCAGCTGCAACAGGTGATGGAACAGGTCGGTTGCTCAAGAGTACGTGACTTACGTGAACATCTGATTTCGGAAAGCGTCCCCATCTGACCATCCGCTTACCGCCCGCGATTGAGAAGCCACCCGATCCGCAGGTCTCGCTCAAAATGAACGAGGTCGCTTGCACGCCCCGCCTTGGTGGACTCCTCAAGTCCTACTCCCATCGCGCCGCGTGAAACCGCGGGGTCTGTTGTGTCTGGTCGAGACCCACTCGCTGATGAGCAACGCCCGTTGCTCGACCGTTCCCGGTGTGCACAGTTCGAGGTTTCAATGGCTCGGACCCGTTTGAGTCCGACCAATCCGGTCGTTTGACAACCGATATCGGCCTACTTCTGAGTACGGCAGCGTCATCTCGAACAGGGCGACCTGCCGTAATCGCTTGGAGCAGAGTTGGAGCCAAAAGGATATGTTGGAGATTCATATGCTTTGTCTCATCGCCAAAACGGAATCGCCATGAACATCCTCTTCCTCCATGGCTGGCACTCGGTTCGCTGTCTGCCGCTCGGCCATAGATCAATCGTGGCAGCTGGCGTTTGAGCACGCGCTGCTGCGACAAACCCTCGATCAACGTCGCCTCCCCGGGGCTGGCGGAATGGACTGTGGCGGCCAGTGGGAGGCCGTCTCCAGTGGTCAGGGCCATGATCTTCGAGCCCTTGCCGCACTTGGTGTTTCTGACGCTTTCGCCCCTTTTTTGGCCTTCGCAAACGTCCCGTCCGCGATGGCTTCGGACCAGTCGATCTTCCCCTGGCCATCCAGCGTGCGCAGGCCCAGAGCCCACGCCTTTTGGAACAGCCCGGCCTTCGTCCAGTCCCGCAAACGCCGCCAACATGTGGCTGGACTCGGGAAGCACCGGGGCAGGTCTTTCCACTGCGCCCCCGTCCGCAAGATCCACAAAATGCGATCCAGACACGGACGCGGCGGCACCACGGGACGACCACCTCGGCGAGTCGGATCGGTCCACGGAAAGAGCCTCGCAATCAGCGTCCACTGCTGATCCGACAACTCCGACTTCGGGTCCGTCTTGGACGCCACGCGATACCGTCGATACGACGGAAACCACGACAGCGTAATAAGCATGACTGAGCACTCCTTCGCTCAACGCTCATGCAAATGCATTGCCAGTCGCAAATTACAGGGGTAATGGTTTTGAAGCCGGCTCTAACACACTGAAATTCCGGCGAATTCCACAACAGGGAGTTCTTGGTCTGCTGCTCGATGGATTGAAGTTGCTAGATTAGGTTCAGTTGCTCGATTGCGAAGCGGGCTCATGTGGCCCGTTTCAAAATAATTCCTCCCCCCAGAGAGTCACTTCTATGTTTCAGACTTCGACTTGTCTCGCAACATTTGGGTGGTCTCTCCGTGTTGGACTCGGTGTTCTGCTCGCAACATGCGGACTGTGTCTGGCATCGCATTCACTTTCCGCGGAAGACTGGCCGCAGTGGCGTGGTCCGAATTCTTCTGGTGTCACGACTTCAAAGAGGCCGCTACCCGTCGAGTTTTCGCCAACGAAGAATGTTCGCTGGTCGGCGGAAGTGGGAGATGGAATCTGTTCTCCGACTGTTGTGGCGGGACGACTGTTCACGACAGCCATGCTGGGCGAGAAGCCGGGTAACACTTTTGTGGTACTCTGCTTCGATGCGACAACCGGAGTAAGGCTGTGGCAACGAGAGATGGCGATTGAAGGAGATGCTCTCCCGAAGATTCATGAGTCCAACAGCTATGCCTCTGCGTCACCTGCTGCCGATGAAGAACGAGTCTATGTCTACCATGCCCATCTGGGGCTGATGGCTTTTGATGCGAAGACGGGTGAACCCGTATGGAAGCTGGCCTTGCCCGAGCCATATTTTGTATTCGACTGGGGTCCAGGTATGTCTCCCGTCATCCACGGAGACCGTTTGTTCTTTTGTCAGGACGACGACCTGTCTCCCGCTGCGTATTGCCTGGACAAGAAAACGGGGGAAATCCTCTGGAAGGATGATCGTGGGGACATGGCCTGCTGCTACTCGCACCCGGTGATCTGCGAGACTCCACAAGGACCAGAAGTGGTCATCGCCGGAACGGGGAAGATGATTGGATACGACTACAATACTGGACATCGGAAGTGGGCGTCCGAAGTCTTTTGCCGCAACATCAAAACGACGCCGGTGACATTCGATGGCATCATTTATGTGTCGGTAGAAAGTGTCGGCATCTCGTACCAGTGGCGCGTCACAGCGGATGCCAACGGCGACGGCAAGATCACTCGCGACGAAATCCTCAACAACAAGTATCGCCTGAATACCGGCAAGTCGATTCCCGATGCCTTCTGGGCTAAATTCGATCGGGGCGACGAGAACAAGGACGGCGTGTTAGAGGGAGATGAAATCGACAAGGCGTTTCTCGATCCCAAAAACCGTGGCGGATTGCTCGCCAGCGAGGTTCAGGCGAGACTGGGAAGAACCATTGATACTGATGCAGACAAACTTCCCGAGGAACTAGGCGAGCTGCAAAAAGAAGCCTCAATCCAGGCCGTTCGCGGCGGTGGCGAAGGAGACGTCTCAAAGACTCATGTGCTGTGGCTGCACAAGACCAAAGCCCCGTCTCACATTGTGTCACCGCTGGTAGCTGACGGCCGCATGTTCCTCATCAAGCAGGGCGGTATCACCGCGTCCTTTGATATTGCGAATGGTCAGCCGGTATGGGAACGTCGGCGCGTGGGTGCCGATGGGTCATATCTGGCCGCTCCTGTTTTTGGCGACGGGAAGGTTTATGTTGTTTCTGAACCGGGAGTGGTGAGTGTGATCGAGAGTGGTCCAGAGCAGAAAGTTCTGGCCAACAATGACATGGGAGAATCCATTGCGGCGACTCCGGCCCTTGTCGACGGACAGATCTTCCTCCGCACTCGCACCAAACTGTATTGCATTGCCCAGATGGCAAAGTAGCCTTCTTCTCTTTCGCAATTGAGCCTGATGTTATCGGGACGGTGCGAGCGGGAAGCAGAGATCACGAGTGCTAAAATCGCGATCCGAACGACGGGAGTACACAACAGGGTACGAGGCTGGAGTGTGGGAGCATGCCAGGTGTTAAGCCCCGTCGAAAATGGTGGCGCTTCCCGGTGGAAAACCCGGTTGAAAATGGCAGCGCACATGCGTGCAGTTCGATGAAGTCGGAAGATGGTGCATCCGCCCCATTTCCAGGCTCACCCGGAGCCAAACCGCTTAATCCCTCGATACCCCGCGCCGCCATTTTCCACCGGGAAGCGCCACCATTTTCGACGGGGCTTAACATATGGCAATCAGCTGCTGCTTCCGTTCAACCTTTATCCCGACGGCGAGGCCATGCGGGGCTGGCATCAGACGGTTTCGGGAAAGCCGGGTGAGCGCAGGGTCACATTCATCGACAAAAGCCTGACGGTGTCCGGATGATCGAGCGCTGCCACAAGTGTCATGCGGGGACCGCGGCGAAAGGGGGCTGCGGCTGGATTCACGAGAGGTAGCCTTCTCGATCCCCGCCCGCCGGAGCGAGGCGAACCGGTTCCGCCATTGCCCCACCGTCTCTCGCTTACAGCCCAGTTTGAGAGCAATGTCTGTGTTCTCTCACCCTTCCGCAGCCGCCAGAACAATCTTCGCCCGCAAGACCAGACGCGCTGGCGTACTCCACCCCCGCGACCACTTCACCAGCGCGACCACTTCACCAGCGCGACCACTTCACCAGCGCGACCACTTCACCAGCGCGACCACTTCACCAGCGCGACCACTTCACCAGC
>QWOR01000084.1 GCA_003669575.1 Planctomycetota bacterium
AAGCTTCTGACCGCAGGCTGCGTCGGCCCGCAGGTACGACCGGGTCAGTATCTCTCGAGTATGTGCCGGGATGTTCATCTCACTCGACAAGGTGCCGTGAATGACATCGCGAATCATCGACTCTTTGAATTCGTTGCCAATCTCAGCGAGACGGATCAATGATCCAGGATTCATCAGGATGATCCATCCAATGTTCTCGACGATACTCAGACGCAAAGCGGTGTAGTGCCGGGCGACGGGGTCGGTGATGTCATTGACGGTTTCGGGGATGGCGTAGTAGGGACGCAGCAAGGGGGATTGCCGACGGGCGAGCAGGGCACTGACCATGCTGATCTGGTGTCCACCGGGAGTCCGTCCCATGTCCCAGGTTCCCGCCATTTGCAGGATGGGGCGGGCAAAATGATTCGGATGGTCGGCAAAGAGCTTGATGCCCCAGGCGTCCCAGCCAGCCTGGTATTCCTTGAGCCAGGTCTTCGTCACCGGGTTCAGCTTCGGCGAACCGGTACTGCCCGTGGTGATGGTGAACTGGACCAGCTCATCGGATGGCGGGATCAGGGCGTCGGACTGACCTGCCGCTACGGCGTCTATATAGGGGGCGAAATGGCTGTAGTCCGCGATCGGGACGCGTTGGCGAAAATCCTCCAGTGACCGAATCTCTTCGAAGCCATGGTCTCGCCCGAACTTCGTGTTACGACAGAGCGAAATGCGGTTGAACAACCATTCGCGTTGATGCCGGGAGAACTCCGCGAATTGACGTTCCAGCGGGGAGTATTTGAATTTGTAAGCCAAACGGATTGTGGCACCGATGACTGACTTCGGGATCAGTTTGGTCAACCGAGACATAACGTTCCTGGGGGAGTCGTTCGTTGAGGCTGTCGCGAGTTGCGTTTACCGCCAGAGAACATGCAAGGGCCCCGAAGGGAGTGTCGGGAGAGGTTCGCCAGCCCCTTGAAGGACAAGATAGGAGCTGTCAGGTTGTGGTACAAACCAATCCCTCAGCAGTGGCCAGTGCGGAGTTTCGCCTAAACGAGGTTTCAAGATCAGCATCACCTGCTGCTCCGCGAGGCGGGCGCGTACCGCTCGGAGCAGTTTCGTCTGGCGGGCAACCGAAACCTTCCCAAAAATCATCAGGTCGATGATAGCAACTTTCTCGATGGTTTTGGCCTGCATCGGGAGGACATGGAAGTTGATCAGTCCCTCGATCGATCCTCGATTTTGCATCACGAGTGTCTGGTTGACCGGACTCCTCCCCAACTGGTGAGCGAGTTGATCGCGAGTCCAGTCAATCCACAGCGAAGCCCTGGACTGTGACTGACGCACCAGAGCCAGGCAGGCATCGAGATCATCCGGGGCGTAATCTCGAATGCCATCTTGCGGAACGATCGTCTTCCCTCGTGGAGCGAGCGGGACAGTGCAGCGAGCGGCCAGAGCTTCGAGACTGCTGTACGTCCAGTGGGCGAAACGTTCGGCATCAAGGATGCGGGCCCAGTTTCCCACCTTGCAGTGGAAGCGTTTGTTGGGGGAGTTGTCTTGATGCTGTTCTGCCTGAGAGTGCTTCGAGCCAAAGAACCGAAAGCTCACAATGAGTGGAGCCTGATGACGCTGTTGCCGACGGATGCGTTCGTCATTCAGGGCCTTGGCGATCCCGCGACCACGGAAGTCATTGTGCACCGAAAGCCAGCTCCACTGGGCTCCGGGGAAGGGACCCGCGGAAGTTCGGAACGTGAAGTCGGTCCCCAGCAGGACGCCAGCCAGGGCGTTCCCATCGTAAGCTGCAAGTAGGTAGTCAGGAGCTTGCTGACCTTCCCAGCGAAACTGCCAGCGAAAATAGTCAGCACTCCAGATCGGAAAGATCATTCGACCTGAGTAGGAAGCAGCCCAGACAGTCCCGACGAATTCTGCCAGCTCTTCTGGTGTGCCCTGGAATGTTTCGACCCGTATCATGCGTGGTTACCGTAGACGTTGTTGCTCATCACAATGGTCGTGACAGACAGGAGACGGGTCAGGGAGATCGCATTATCCAGTATAACTGATGGAGGTTAGACCCGAGCCGTGTCGGCGATGCAATGACGCCCGATTCGGAGGAAATCAGAGTTCGACGTGCTGTCACTGCTGATCACCCTAGTCGGAGGACTCGTCACCGAACTACATTGTATGTCGCTCGATGGATCATGAATGTTACAGTCTCCCGAAATCATTGCAGCGCAGGAGAACCCGGAATGCAGTCTGGCTTCCGTCGCAACTGCGGTTGTATTCCGTCTGAGCACCCGGGGCTCGGGCGTCGCGCTCTGCTGCAGGTGGGGGGGATGAATCTGGTCGGCATGGGGCTTGCTGACTTGATGCGGATGGAGGCCCATGCGGCGCCCTCGCCAGCGACGAGGCCGGGAAAAGCGAAGTCGGTTGTCTTCATCTTTCAGTCGGGCGGGCCGTCCCAGCATGAGACCTTTGACCCCAAGCCACACGCCCCCGACACGATTCGCGGAGAGTACGGCGTGACGCAGACGCGAGTTCCCGGTGAACTCTTCTGCGAGTATCTGCCCAGGCTGGCGGCTCAGTCACATCTGTTCTCGATCGTGCGGACGATGAACCACATCGCGGGGAGGGAGTTCCGCAATGAGCATAGCAGCTGCATGTATCTGCTGAACTCCGGCACGACATCGCTGCCGGTCGGGGACACGAACGCTTCGATTAACAACCCGCGATCAGGGCGCATGACCTGGCCATCGATTGGCTCGATGATCGCTTACGCCGCTCCGACCGAACCGCAAGTCGGGTTGCCAGCCGCGATCGAGTTGCCTCGGACTGCGCTCATGAAGTATCCGGGACGCGAGTCGGGACTGCTCGGCCCACGATATGACCGGCTCGGCGTAGACCTGGCTCCGAAGTGTAATGCCCGGGATGCGGGCGGGTCCTGCCCGAACTGCTACAGCCACGACGATCCAAACCTCGATCCCGAGCGGCGTCCGGGCCCCGGTCCCAAGGCGTGGTGGGACAACACCAGCTGTCGGAATCCCGATTTTCATTTACCGAATTTCGGCGAAGCGGGGAGTATCTCGATCCCTCGACTCGACGACCGCTCACTGCTACTGCAACAGCTGGATGGTTTGCGGCGCGGATTTGATGAGAAGGAGCAGACTGGCCGTTTGGCCTCATGGGATGCCCACCGACAGCAGGCGATGCGGTTTGTGCTGGCATCGCGGTCCGGGCAGGATAACCCGTTTGATCTGACTCAGGAGTCGGACCAGACCCGTGACTTGTATGGGCGCGAAGAATGGGGACAGGGTTTTCTGGTCGCCCGCCGACTTGTCGAAGCGGGTGTCCGTATGGTGCAGGTCAACTTGCGAGGCTGGGATACGCACCAGAATGCGTTTCGCGACCTCAAGGGGAAGCTGTTGCCGTCGATCGATCACTGTTTGAGTGGATTCCTGACCGACTTGTCCGATCGCGGGCTGCTCGATGAGACGCTGGTCGTGATGTGTGGTGAGATGGGACGCACTCCACGGATCTCACCGATCGCTGTGGGGGGAAAGAATGCCTCGGGTGAGGTTTTCACGCCGGGGCGTCACCACTGGGGCGATGTCTTTCCCTGTTTCTTCGCGGGCGGAGGGATCCAGCCCGGTCGCATCATCGGGCGAACCGATGCTCAAGGCGGTCTGCCGATGACCGAGGCGTACACCCCCGAGGATCTCGCAGCCACGATCTTTCACTGTCTGGGTATTGGTCCCGATCGCGAGTTCCACGACGCGGACGGGAGACCCTACCGGATCTACCGGGGGCATCCGATTCACGCGTTGTTTTAGAGGCTGCGAGACGTAGTCGAAATCCGCTGATCCCTCCTAGTGGTGCAATCAGAATCGCACAGATCAAGACCGCGCCAAGGAGCTGGCAGCGTTTGGAAAGAAGTCGATTCTGAGTCGCGGGATGATTACTGATTGGTCAGAATCGAACTCGCCTGACCCACTGAAGTACAGCTTAGATCGAGGTCGAGAAATGATCGCTCGCGGGTGGATGAGTGTTTGTGCTGGAATGCTCCTGGTGGCCTGCCTGATGGGCTCGCAGTCGAAGCCGGTCTCTCCAGAATCAAATGGTGAGCGGTGGCTGGCCGACTTTCGGAATGACGACGGCTCCATCCCCGATGGCCAGAATCCTTCGCGGGACGATTCGTCTGCACTGCAAAAGGCACTGGACGCCGGGCCCGGAGTGGTACGCATCGGATCAGGGAACTTTCAGATCCATGACGTATCGATCTCCTCAAACGTCGAGTTGATTGGCTCGGGGCCAGCGACAGTGCTACAGGCTCGCGAGCGGCAGCCCGTATTCAAGCAGCAAGGGCAGTCGGGCTGGAGACTAAGAGATCTCTCACTGAAGGGGAGTGCCAGCGGCGACTGGCAGAAACGCACAGATCAAGGAGCCCACGGACTCGTGATCGATGGAAGCTGGGATTACGAGGTCTCGGGACTGACGATCGAGGACTTCGACGGGGCCGGAATCCAGATCGGCCACACCAACAATCAGGCTGCCGGTTATGCCGCGGGAGGTGTGCTGACTCGCATCACGTCCAGAGAGAACCATGTCGGTGTCCGGTTCGATACCCGGGCTGAGTACATCACCGCTTCGCACCTCCACTGTCATCACAACGTGACCGGCATGATTGTACATGCCGGGAACTCGAACATCTCAAACTCCAATATTGGCGAGAACATTGACGGGCTGGTCATCATCGATCACGAGAACGGTTCGCATGGCAGCGTGACGGGGTGCTTGATCAATCACAACCAGCGGTATGCGCTGTGGGCCAACGAAGTACGAAACGGGATGGCGATCACGAATTGCTGTTTCTTCTATGGAACGATCAAACTGGAGAAAAGTTGCGGCGTGACGATCTCTTCAGGACTAATCAGTGCGTCGATCTCGACCGAGGGCGAGGACTTCAATCGCATCTCCGGCAATCACATCATCCCGCTGGAGTGGCAGTTTGCCGTTTCTCCCTCGACGATCTGTGATGGGAATTACACGAAATCCGGGCCATGGAAGCCATAGTGTGGATCTGGAGTTTTTCTTCCGTCAGGACAGTCAGGAATGCCCGTCCCATGATCGACACTGTGCAAGCGAGTGATTGAACCAACAAGCTGCGCACCAAACGTCATCACCACGGCGGACATGAGTGTCGACCGTGGTGATGGGGAGGAGTTCTAAGCAGGAGCGAGCGAACAGCGTCGGACGGCTCTCGGTCGTGAGACAAGTTCAAACGGCGATCTTCACCACGATCTTACGGACCTGGGAAGGCTTGTCGTCGATGGCAACTCCCGGCATGTGGGCGTCACCGGGGAAGAAGATCGTGAAGCTGCCGGTTGGGACGGTCACCAGGCTGCCGGGCCCCTTGAACAGGGCGTAGTCGAGTTCCGGGTCATAGGGCTTTTCCACGGTCAGGTTCTCGACCGGCGTCCAGCCCATCTGCTCGTTCCCAGCTGCGACGAATTGGACATCGATGTACTTACGGTGGGCTTCCCAGATCCCCTGAGCATAGGGCTTGGTCGTGTTGTCCTGGGCCAGGATGAACATCTTGTCCCCGTCGATAACCGTCTTTCCCAGTGGCAGCTTGGTGCAGTCATGCTCCTGTATGTACTTGAGCGCTGTGGCGATTTTGTCGCTCATGCCATAGTAAAGTTTTGCATTCTGCAGAGTGTCAGTGACCATGGGGTTGCTCCCGGATTGAGTTGTGGAAGAGGTACTCGGAGGTTAGCTCGGTATCGAGGATTGGGGAAGAGGGCCTGGGGGAGGGGGAGAGCTTATGGCGTATGGCATCCGGCTGATGGCCAGAGGGATTTTCTTTTGTCCGTTGTGGGTTTTTGTGGTGAAACCCTCCTTGCGATCAGGCACCAGCGTTCAATTCTGCATTTATCTTCAGACCGCCCCGGAAAGGAATTGATCAATAGGTTTTGATCAGTGTAAGATCCGACATCACCAGTCACGGGGTGGTCATCGCTCGGCTTCAAGTTCGTGACGGCTGTGGAGCTTCCCCCCATGTGGAATGTGTTGGGATCGGCCAGAACTTTTTGTGACGGTAAAACGCGGCGTGAGTTTTTAAGTCTGGGCGCAGCTGGGTTTGCTGGGCTTTCGCTTCCAGGTTTACTGAGAGCTGAGGCGAGCGCGGGGGCCAAGGCGACCGGTCGGTCGATCATCAATATTTTCCTGCGGGGTGGTCCGACACACATGGACACCTTCGACCTGAAGCCGCTGGCTCCCAAGGAGTTGCGAGGGGAGTTTGTCCCGATTTCGACCAACGTGTCGGGGATGGAAATCTGTGAACTCATGCCCCGACTGGCAGCGGCCGCTGACAAGATGGTGCTGGTCCGGTCGGTCACCGGCATGACTAACGAACACAACCCCAGCCAGTCCGATTCAGGCTGGTCGGAGAAGGACCTCAAAAGCTTGGGCGGTCGACCCGGAGTCGGGGCGGTGCTGTCCAAGGTGTACGGACCGGCGATCACCACAGCCCACGGGGTCGCACCGACATCGGTCGACCTGAACAAGCGGGCTCAGGCGGGCTATCTGGGGCCCATGCACATGCCTTACCGTCCCGACGGTGCGGCGATGCAGAATCTGTCGATGAACAAAAAGGTCTCGGAGACACGGTTTGCTGAGCGGAACGAATTGTTAGCCAGCTTTGATCGGTTCCGCGTCGATGCGGACAGCCAGGGAATGATGGAGGCCCTCGACAGCTTTGAGCAGCGAGCTGTGTCGCTGATTACATCCGGAAAGGTGGCGTCGGCGTTCGATCTCTCGAAAGAGCCGGCGAAGCGGCTGGCCAGGTACGGAATCACCAAGAAGGCTCGCAACAATGAGCCATTTCTGCTGGCTCGTCGACTGGTCCAGGCGGGTGTCCGCAGCGTGGCACTTGCCTGGGGCGGTTGGGACACCCATCGCCAGAATTTCACCTCGATGAGGCGTCAACTGCCGATGCTGGATCAGGGGTTGAGTGGTCTGCTGGAGGATCTGGAACAGCATGGATTGCTGGAAAACACGCTGGTGCTGATGTCGGGCGAGTTCGGCCGGACTCCGCGAATTAATCAGACCGCTGGTCGCGATCACTGGCCCCAGGCGTCGTTCTTCTGGATGGCTGGTGGAGGGCTGAAGACGGGGCAGGTCATCGGCTCCACCAACCGTCGCGGAGAGAGACCGGATGATCGTCCGGTTCATCTGCAGGAGATCTTTGCCACCGTTTACCACCAGCTCGGAATCGATCTCAATCAAACCCAGCTGATCGATCCCGCCGGCCGGCCGCAGTACATTCTCGATCACCGCCAGCCGATTGCGGAGTTGGTATAAGGCGTTCGAGTATCTGAACCCCTCATGCCGCTGATGTGTGTCACCAAATAACACGAGCCTCTGGAGAATCTCCAGAGGCTCGTGTTGTTAGCTGTACATCGCGAGTGGGCTACTTCTTCTCGGTTCCATCCTGGGGCTTTGGAGCCTCCAAGGGAGTCGGATCTGGAGTTGGCCCATGCGGTGCATGGTCGTGATGTCCATCATGCTGGCAACCGCACTTCGGCTGCTCATCACTCGGGTAAACGTGTCCGCAACCCGTGCAGATCCGGCGGTCGAGCAGGGTACAACCTTCCTCGCCGTGATAGTTCTCGGCCAGCACTTCACCCTGGTGGTACAGTCCGTGATGGTGCCAGCTGGAATTGCAGGCACCGTCCAGGGGCTCGCGATAGTGATCGTTCGGAAGTGGTGGGTGCGGACGCAGGTTGAAACCGGTGTTACAGCCACAGCCTGAGCCGCTGCCATAGATGTAGGTCTCGCCGCAGCCTCCACAAGTCCGGCGAGCGCTGGAGCAGGTGTCACAGTGACCACAGCTGCTGCGACAACCACCCAGGACTAGGGGCGGCGGGGGCAGAACGCGGCGACCGTGGCGAGGTGGCGCGACTCCCTGTGCATGCCAGTCGCGGAAGGCTGAGCCTGCTGTGTAAGCCCCGCAACCGCAGATTCCCCGGAATCCATAGCTCTGGTCGATGCGGCGGAGCGAACGAGCCACGTCACGCAGCTCGCCGTTGACTGCATCGCGAGGACCGTGGTGATCGTGTTTACGGTCATCGTCGCGGTCGTCATCGTCGTCATCACCATCATCGTGGTCATGATGATGGCCGCGCGGTGCATCTTTGTGCTTGGGGTGGGAGTGTTCACCCTCCTGGACATCCTGATCCGGAGCCGGTTTCTCATCGGCCCGCAGAGAAATACCACTTCTCCATCCAACAAGAAGTGCTAAAGCCAGTGCTGGTAAGAACAAACGCAAACAGAGTAAACGCATTCGCAAGCTCCTTTCAGAGTGGACCCAGAAGAGAACGGTGCCCTCTGACCAAAATGATAAGGAACCTGAACGCCCTGCAAAGTGTTAAAATCGGAATAATAGGTAAAATCAATAAAATCGGAGGTGCGGGGTATTTGCGGGGGTGCGGATCAAAATCGGTTCCGGGATTGCTGGAACGCATCATCAGCTGTCAGTGCCTGCTCACAACTGGATGCCGAGTTCGACCGCCTCTGAAATCACCGTGCTCAAGTGAGGGAACGAAGAAGGAAAGCAGTCTGTCTCCTGAGCTTCGTTCAGTGTTCCTGCGGATGACACGGCAACTTGCAGGTGAGTATCCGGCAGCGACACCGCTCACCGGACGTGCGTCATTATCCCGCTTCGTGTGTCTCAAATGTGGTGCTGCGCTGTTGCTCGGCCAGGCGGAGTTTCTGATGGGCTTCTTCGTAGAGTACGTGCTGCGACCGCACGGCATCGGCGGACGGCTTGGGCCGCTTATAGATCCCGTTGGG